>NZAJ01000067.1 GCA_002687495.1 Micavibrio sp.
ATTTTAAAAGAGGAGGGTGCTGGTGTTAAAAACCTTAAAGGTGTTATGCATTGTTTTAGCTCTGCGCCCTGGCTTGGTGAAGCCGCCCTAGAACTTGGTTTTTATATCTCTCTTTCTGGAATTGTGACCTTTAAAAAATCAGTTGAATTACAAGAATTTGCGAAGCGTGTTCCTTCAGACCGTTTACTTGTAGAGACTGATTCACCTTTCTTAGCGCCTATGCCACATCGCGGCAAAACAAACCATCCAGAGTATGTTGCTCGTACAGGAGAGTTTGTGGCAGAACTTCGCGATGTAAGTGTTGAGGAATTTGCGGCACAAACAAGTGAGAATTTCTTTAGGCTTTTTGATAAGGCAAAAGCAGCATGAGTAAATTAAGTTTTACGATATTGGGCTGTGGAAATTCGACAGGTGTTCCTGCTATCGGAAATTTTTGGGGCGCTTGTGACCCTACTGAGCCGAAGAATAGGCGCTCACGTTGCAGCTTGCTTGTACAAAGCGCAGATACCAATCTTATTATTGATACTGGCCCTGATTTCAGAGAGCAGCTTAATCGTGCAGAAATCGATAATATTTCGGCTGTGCTCTATACCCATCAACATAGTGACCATGTTAACGGAATTGATGAGTTGCGCGTACTACGTCACCGCAATAAGCTGGATCGTATCCCGTGTTTTGCAAATGCTTTTACCCTAGAAGACTTAAAGGCTCGTTTTCATTATATGTTCGCTGGAGGCAATCATGATTTATATCCGCCGATTATTGATGCGCACACAATTACAGAAAATGATTTAGGTAAGGTGCATAATATCGCTGATATTGAGTTTATTCCTTTTGAACAAGATCACGGTACTTGCAAATCACTGGGCTATCGTTTCGACGATTTTGCTTACAGTGTTGACCTTGTAGACCTCGATGATACAGCACTTGAAACGCTTAAAGGTGTAAAAACTTGGGTTGTTGATGCTGCTGGCTATAACCAAACAGGCAACCCAGTTCATGCCAATTTAAAAAGAATCTATGAGCTTAATGACGTTATCCAAGCTGATATGGTTTACCTCACGAGTTTAGCACTTCCTATGGATTACCAGACATTGCTCAGTGAATTACCTCACGGCTATGCACCAGCCTATGATGGGCTTGAAATACGCTGATTATTTATGGGCTGGGTGGCGATCCCGCCAGGGCTCGAACCTGGAACCTACTGCTTAGAAGGCAGTTGCTCTATCCAATTGAGCTACGGGACCTTATTTAGGATATTTTTATTTATTTCGATATATGAGTTAGCAAATAGCTAAGCTCTCGTCACGTGTTTATTTGCTTGTTGTCTCAATATATTTGAAATTATCAGCATAATTGCGTGGTTTTACTTTGCGATCGTGCGCTGGCATGATTGTGTATAGCAGACCTTTTTCTTGCGCATAGCTCTCTGCGCTTTCTAAATCATCGAAATTAAGTTTAATTTGCTGAAGCGTGTCACCTGATTGTGTCCAGCCCATCAGGTTTTCAGGATTGCGTGCAGAATCACTTATATATTCAAGTACCCATTTCTGAGTTTTAGCGCGACCTGACTGCATAACATTTTTAGATGGCGTATAAATTTTCGCTTTAAACATGATGAACCTATTTAATGAGAGGCTTTGTAAGTATTATTCTATAATAATATCGTTAGCTTAGAGCAAATCCAAGCATTAAATCCTGCATTTCAAAAGATTTATAAAGCCCCTACCAGCGATATAGTTTTCTAGCCAATAAGCCGAGGATCAGGCCTGAAATAATGAATGGTGTAATCTGAACGATGCCAGAATGCCCGACAGTATCAACTGCGCACGCAAAACGCATAGCGATATAGGCTAAACCAGACACGGCTAAAGTGTTCATAGCAACCATCATAACAGGTGCAGTGGTTTTTCCTTTTTTAATAAGGAGCACAAGTGCTATCGCAGGTAAAATGCCGATCAAAGCGCCGCCTTCTAAGCAATGATCCCAGTGAATATCTTCGTAAGCAATACCTTCAACACTATAGCGAACGATTGTCCATAAAAGGAAAATGGCTGCAGAAGTGATGGAAACAGTGGGTATCCATTTTCGCTCACACATGTCAGGACTGCACATGAAAGAGGAGGCAATAGCCGCTGTGATAGATATGACGGATGCTAAAGATATTTCAAAAAGAAAAAGTACGTCTTGGGATTTGTCGATCAGATCATCTCTAATACCAATAAAGAAGACGATGAAAGCCATATAAGCCGCAGATAGAATTGCCCATGGCGCAATGCGCTTAAAAGGACAGTTCAATGGCTTACAACATTGAAGGTCGCCAGAAAGCCCCTCAATAAGCGAGTCTATATTTTTATGTTCATCTTTATTTGTACTCACCTTAGTAACCCTCTAAGTTTTTGTAATGTTCTATGCGCAGAAACTTTAACAGCGCTTTCACTCATATCTAACTCTTCTGCCACATCCTTTATTGCGTGGCCTTCAATCTTCACTTTAGTAAAGATATTACGTTGCTCATCTGTAAACTCCTTCAACGCGCGATCTACATCTATATATTCGTCAGCAAGTGAGGGTTCGGTTACATATTTTTTTATAAATTCTGGATTATCTAGTGATGTTTGCTCATTGCCCTTTTTTGAGTAATATTTACGCAGGTAATCAGCTCTCCTAAAATTAATTAGCGCTCTCAGCCAGGGTTTAAATGGGCGTTTTGGGCTATAGGTATTGAGAGATTTATGGACGGATATTAGTACTTCTTGCGTAATATCATCCGCCCATTCAGGATTTGCCAAACTATGAGAAATGGTTGCTCTAATATATGGAGCAATCTGGCTGAGCAGTTTACTATAACTCTGCTTATCCCCATCTTGTGCAGCTTGAGCGAAAGCACGCCATCGCTCATCCTGTGTTAGATCATCATCATTATTTATTTTAGCCATAGCCAAGCCGAATCCTTATTGGATTTTAACGTTAGCAAATTCTTTGGCTATGAGATAGAGCATCGCAATTTTATAATGAATTTACTGATATGGTTTTGAGCGTGTCCAGATATATTCGAATCTTTGTCTTTCTATATCAGCGGCTTGTTGTGATTGAACCAGGATATACATAGCGCCTTCCCATAGCTCAAATACGATTTTATTATCATATATATAGCAAGACTGCATTAACTGAGGCTCTATACCTTCATATACACGACAAACTTCCAAATTATGAGGGTATGGCTCAATTGATGGGTGTATAATCTTGCGGACTGATATTTCATTTTTTTTGATTAGGCTTTGGCACTCATCAATAAGTTTGATTGGTGCGTTTCGCTGTTCGTAATTAGGTGGATTTAGAATCAGTAAGTCTTTTTTCTGCGTGCTCAATGTTTTTTGCATATCGAGCAAAACTTCATAAAATGCGTTTTTACCGCGTATAAAGCTAACATTCTCAGATTTTTTTTGAATACCTGTTTGCCCGATGAAATCAATTCCTCCGCTTTCAAAAGCCATGCGAATAGCTTTAATGGATTCAGCTTTGATATCTGAGTGGCCCTTTTCAAAATTATTGATCGCTGTTTTGGATAGGCCGCACGCATCTGCTAGCTCTTGTTGTGTCCACCCCAAAATACCTCGTGCGCCTCGGCACTGTTCAATAGTAATCATTTAGTAATAACCCATTTTTATAATTATAGTTTAAGAATATTATATATTTCATTGCTAAAGAAAGGAAACTCTAATTGAATATAATTTCGACATTTATTCAGCTGGACAAGTCGGATTCTCCTTATCTTTTTATAGATTATTGTGGCTAAGCTGCTTAAAATAAAGATTACTATTTAGGATAGAGGTTACCATTGTCTATTTGGCTCATAATATGGATTTTATTATCAATTGCATTAATAGGGTTTGTTTTCTGGACAAGCTTAATTTTGTACATGCAAAAGCAAGCTTGGAAAAAATTTGCAGATAAATACGAGCTAAGATATTCGGTTGAAAAAATATTAGACTCTCCCACTGTTGAGGGGGTTATAAGTGGCTACAAAGTTGCGCTTCTTACAAGTGCTCATTTAACAGAGGATATTAAAGGCACAAAAAATATGACGGCCTTTGAGATCACACTCAAAACTATTCTTCCTACCAAGGGCGCTATTGGTAGTGGTGATATGGCTGATATTATCAAAACACTTGGTTTTCATGATGAGCATTCACTGAAAGAGCCTGCATGGAACAAAGAATGGGTTATTCAAGCTGATAACACCAGTATCATGGATGCATATTTAACTCAGGATAGAATTAATACCTTAATTAAATTATTAGGGATGAAAAATGCCTGTGCGATTTTATTGTTTCAGCCAGAGACAACTTTATTACGAGTTGATTTGTCTAACCCATTAACAAGTATAGAAGACTTGGAAAAGCTCAAGAAGATTATGTTTGCTAGCCTTAAAACACTTGAGATAAGTGAGCTAGAAAAAACAGACCTTGCGAAAGTCAGAGCGAAGAGCTCAGCTAAGCTGAACGCAATTGAGCTAGAAGATGATAAGGATGGGGAAATTAATGTAACAGGCCTTAGTCTTGAAGAAGAGGCCGCACCACCTAAATCGGAAGAGATTTCATCAGACGATAAGAAATCCACCTCAGAAGAAGAGGATAAAAAATAGTATTGCCTATTTTATAGGTTAAATCCGGTTATTTTAAAGTAGTAAGGCTCTAGCTCTGGCTCTAGTTCTTCAAATTTTTGGTATTCACCACTTAAATTGAAAAGGGCTTCTATTTCAGGCTCTCCATCGTAGCTACGTGTAAAGCGCAGTATATTTCCATTACCAGTATTTATAAATTTTATATTACCTTTAATGAGTGGTTTTTGCGTCTTTCTCCAACTCATAAATTTTCTAGTAAAATTAAGAATTGAATTATCATCAAGATCCTGCGTTTCAACTGAAAGTTCGTAATGCTGAGCAGGGGTAGGTAGCCACGCCCCCTTACTTTCTTCATTAGGAGCACTTAACCACGGCATTGGTGTTCTGCAACCATCGCGCCCTTGCCACTCTGGCCACAAATGTATTCCCCACGGGTCTTTCAGCTCTTCATATTTTAATTTTGCTTCTGGAAGCCCAAGTTCCTCACCTTGATACATAAACAGCGTCCCACGCAAGCAGCCCAGTAATGCAATCAGCATTTTTGAGAGTTTAGGCTCATGTGAAAAGCCGTCGCCCTCCCAATGCCACCTAGAAGCTGCGCGCACAACATCGTGATTAGAGAACGCCCAAGAAGGCCAGCTTCCCTTTTTAAGCTCCGAAAACGTTTCTACAGGTTCTCGTATCATATCACTTGTGAGGTGTTTTTTTTGCCCACCTAAAAGATGCATGTTGTAGCAAGTATTTAGATAGTCATGGCCTTCTGTATATTCTGCAGCTCTATCAAAAGGATGATCATCGCCAATTTCACCTACGGTGAAGCGGTCATCATATTGATCCATTAGGGCTCTTAGTTTTTTTATAAAGTCTAAGTTTTCAGGTTGAGATTTATCATAGATATGCTCCTGCATAGAGTAGGGGTCTTCACCTTCAAATTGAGTTGCAGCGCCTAACTCAGGATCACGCGGGGGATTATTCCGCAGGAGCTTATCATGGAAGTAAAAATTCACGACATCTAAACGGAATCCATCAACGCCAAATTCTAGCCAGAACTTCACAATATCTAAGACTTCTTTTTGTACATCTGGATTATGAAAGTTTAAGTCTGGCTGTTCTTTTAAAAAGTTATGAAGATAATATTTCCTACGATGCTCATCCCACTCCCATGCACTTCCACCAAACAATGAAA
The DNA here is from genome assembly GCA_002687495.1 of Micavibrio sp. GTDB lineage: Bacteria > Pseudomonadota > Alphaproteobacteria > Micavibrionales > Micavibrionaceae > TMED27. The sequence goes on from NZAJ01000067.1 coordinate 5,814, forward strand.
CCCAATTATTGGGTGGGCCATAAACGCCATTACCAACATGGCAACCATCAGCCCAAACATAATATTCTGGTTTTTCCTTAAACCAAGGGTGCTGGTCTGAGGTGTGAGAAAAAACAAGATCGATTATTACCTTCAGATTTTTTTCATGTGCATTATCTAATAACTCGTGGAAGTCTTCGATTGAACCGAACATTGGATCAACATCACGAAAATTTTCGACATCATAGCCAAAGTCTTTCATTGGGGATGTGAAAAACGGTGTAATCCAAATTCCATCAACACCTAGTGAGGCAATATAATCAAGCTTTTCAGTTACGCCTTTTAAGTCGCCTATGCCAGTATTGTTTGTATCTTTGAAAGATCGAGGATAGATTTGATAAATACAGGCGCCTCGCCACCATTCATTTAGATCATTCATAAAGTTAGTATAACGTATATGCTGCATTCATCGTATGAAAAGTTTTTTCGCAGCGCACGATTTTAGATGTATATTTGTCCTTTCAAATATAAGCATGCCTGACCACTTATAAAAACTCTGTCATCTACAATTCTGCACTTTAACTCGCCACCCCTTGCTGATGCTTGATATGCACTTAGTTCCGTTTTATTTAAACGCTGAGCCCAAAATGGTGTGAGAATACAGTGCGCAGAGCCTGTAACCGGGTCTTCGTCTACTCCAATAGCTGGAAAAAAGGCGCGAGATATAAAGTCGTATTTATCATTCTTGCTTAAGGCTGTGGCGAGGATACCTCTCATTTCTGTTATTTTCCCGAGCGTGGAAAAATCAGGCTGTAAATTACTTACAATTTGATCATCATCATATAACGCTACCCAGTCATAGGCCTTAAATAATGCTTTTGGGCTCGCACCTAGAGCTTTACTTATATTGTCCTGCAATGGCGTTTCTTGATATGACCAAACAGGGAAATCTAACTCAAAACCTTTACCCTCATTTTTAACAATGAGTTTTCCTGAGCGAGAACTGAACACAATTTCTTGCTTGTCGTAGCCCATCTCTTCAAAAATCACATATGCACTTGCAAGAGTCGCATGGCCACATAAATCCACTTCGTTTTTCGGAGTAAACCACCGTATTTCAAACACGTCGTTATTTTTTACAAAATAAGCTGTTTCAGAGAGATTATTCTCCATGGCTATTTTTTGCAGAACGTTATCCTCAAGCCATGCTTCCAAAGGAACAACAGCTGCAGGGTTTCCTTTGAACACTTCTGATGTAAATGCATCAATTTGATAGATTGGTAATACTGACATTATGAGGGTCCCTTATTATATCTAGCCCACATAAATAAAGGGGTGGAAAAGGTCTTCACCTTATTCGCACCCCTTATATAAATACATCTATTTAAAGCTTATTCAGCAGCGGCTTCTTCTGCAAGAGCTTCTGCTTCAACTGGTGCTTCTGCTGGAGCAGCCTCTTCTGCAGCACTTTGAGTGTCCGCAAGTACTGTAACTTTAACCATTTTGTCTGGGCTTGCAGGTGGCTCGCCTTTAGCAATTTTGTCAACAAACTCCATACCTTCTGTTACTTGGCCCCATACTGTGTATTGGCCAGTTAGGAAGCTACAGCCTGTATCTGTGAAACAGATGAAGAATTGTGAGTTAGCACTGTTCGGGTTAGCCGTACGCGCCATGCCAATTGTTCCACGCTTATAAGCATAGTCTGTAAACTCTGCAGGAAGGTCAGGCTTTTCGCTACCGCCCATACCAGTACCTGTAGGGTCACCAGTTTGAGCCATAAAGCCATCAATTACACGGTGAAAAACGATACCATCGTAAAAACCTTCACGCGCAAGTTCTTTAATGCGCTCTACGTGAGCAGGCGCACGCTCTGGTAACATTTCAATTGTTAGAGTTCCACCAGTAGAAAGTTCAATAAGCAGAGTGTTTTCTGGGCTAGCAGCACTCGCTGTGTTTGCTGTTGCAGTCATAATAAGTAAGCTCCCAAGGCTAAGAATAAGTTTTTTAAACATGATTTATGAATCCCTTCGCATATCATAAAAATACGTAAGGATTTTGTGCCATAGGGCAGGGGAGATTGCAAGTCGCATCATGTGATATCTATGACTTCAATATGATTCTGCTTTAATATCTCTTGATTATGTTTGTCGATTGCTGCCACAAAATCGCCCCTGCAATTCTTCCAGCATTTTGGTGACTGACCGTCACTACATTTAGAATAAAGTTGTTTTAAGGTGCTGTTATCAGTATCGACAAGTTTGCGGTTGTAAGCTCTGTCAGTTTCAAGCACTTCCGTTACTTTTTTTTCTGATATACCTCTGCAAGCGCAACTATACGCCATTTAAGCCGTAACAGTTTTATTGTGTGTTTTAACGATATCTTTTAGTGTTTCTAAACATTGGCAACAATTAGGTTTTTCGCCTCCAGAACATACAGAATATGTTTCTGAAACTGAACTTTTACAGTTCTTCCCCTTGCTATCTAGATGTTGCTTAACGGTTTTGTCGCTAAACGGATGACATAAACATACAAACATTTCTTGCTCGCTAATTTCGAATTCTTCTCATTAAATTATGAGTGAGAATGATTATCATTTCGTTAACGTAATGCAAATCATTCTCAAATGCAACAATCTTATTTATTCTATTCACTCTTATGTTAGGATGTGCGCATGAAACATTTTATCTTAAGCCTTTTTACATTGTGCATGATCACCCATTATGCGTTGCCTAGCGTCGCTAAAGATCAGATCAATAAAATCCATGCGCTGAATGCGAGTGAAATCATTGAGAAAACGCATAGCCTTAAAAATCCAGTAAAGGTTATATTCTTTTATGCTTCGTGGTGTGGGTATTGCCGAAAGGCTATGCCAATTATAGCCGAGGCTGAAATCGAGAAAGCTGGTTCAATTATTGCGGTGTCTGTTGATGATAATCAGCTCAAAGCCCTTAAATATCTTAATCGTCAGGAGCTTATGCCTTTTGAAGGTATCACGCTTGATGGAGATAAAAACAGTATCGAAAAGGAACTAGGGATAGAAAATAGAAAAGGCCTGCCATTTTATGTGATTATAGGCCCAGATAATGAAGTTAAATTCAGCGGTAATGTTTCCGCTGAATCTATAAAAAAATTAGTCCTTAGAGACTTTAATAAGCCCTAAAAGAATATAGCTTATTCAGTTTCACTATCTAATGGGCTTTCAGAATTAAGCTGAATATAATTCTGTTCGCCAATGCGCTCAAATAATTCTAGCTGTGTTTCGAGGTAGTCAACATGACCTTCCTCATCACGTAAGATTTCTTTGAAAAGATCTTCCGATACATAATCACCAACTTCACGGCAGTATGTAATCGCTTCTTTATAGTTACTTACGCCGTCTAGTTCGATTTTAAGATCGCACTCTAAAATCTCTTTAACTGTTTCACCGATGAAAAGTTTTCCAACTTCTTGTAAGTTTGGCAAGCCACCTAAAAATAGGATGCGGTTGATAAGCTTATCAGCATGTTGCATCTCTTCAATTGATTCATTGTATTCATGCTTACCTAGTTTTGTAACGCCCCAATCATCTAGCATGCGTGCGTGCAAGAAGTACTGGTTAATTGCGCCTAGTTCCTTTTTTAAAGCTGCATTTAGAAACTCTATTACTTTTTTATCGCCTTTCATGGCTTTTGCTCCTTATCTTAATTTAGTGCACGTTCGATGATGCGAGAAATATTCTTTGTGTAAGCATCGTAGTCAAAGATAGTGTCTAGTGCTTCTTTGTCAAGTTTTTCAGTTACTTGCGGATCATTCTCAAGTGCAGCACGAAGCTCTAAAGTACCTTTACCGCTACTACGATCTTCCCATACAGCCATCGCATTACGCTGAACGATACGGTAAGCATCCTCACGGCTAATCCCTTCTTGTGTAAGGGCTAGCATTGTACGTTGTGAGAAAAGTAGTCCGCCTGTCATCTCAAGGTTATGCATCATCCGCTCTGGATACACGAGGAGCTTATCAATAAGCCCAGCTAAACGATTAAGAGCATAATCTGCGCTGATTAGGGCATCAGGCAAGATTGTTCGCTCGACAGCAGAATGTGAAATATCACGTTCATGCCATAGTGCTACATTTTCCATGGCAGGGATCACAGCTGAGCGAATGATACGCGCCTGGCCTGTTAAGTTCTCAGAGCCGATAGGGTTACGCTTATGAGGCATTGCGCTTGAGCCTTTTTGCAAAGGATCGAAATATTCTTCTGCTTCACGTACTTCTGTTCTTTGTAAATGGCGTATTTCAACAGCTAAATTCTCGATAGAGCTCGCAATAACACCGAGCGTTGCAAAGAACATGGCGTGACGATCGCGAGGAATAACCTGCGTTGCGACAGTTTCACTTTTCAAACCAAGCTCATCAG
>NZAJ01000068.1 GCA_002687495.1 Micavibrio sp.
AACAGCGATAAAGAAGAAGCTCGCGCCGTTCATGTGAATATAACGGATTAGCCAGCCGCCATTAACGTCGCGCATGATGCGTTCAACCGAATCAAAGGCAAGTTCTGTATTGGCTGTGTAATGCATCGCAAGGAAGAGACCTGTCACGATCATCGTCACCAGCATGAACATTGCAATCGCACCGAAATTCCAGAAATAGTTAAAGTTTTTCGGCGTTGGAAAAACCCCATATTCTTTTTGCATCAGTGTAAAGAGTGGAAGACGCTCGTCGATCCAATCTACAACTGGGTTATCAAATTTAGTGCGTTCGGAATGTCCCATTATTCTTATTCTCTCTTCGCTTCTTAATTTATAAAGTCTGACTTTTTTCTAATCAAATTAACCGATTTTAATCACTGTATCGCTCAAGAACTCATAGGGCGGTACAGGTAAATTCTTTGGCGCAGGTCCTTTGCGGATACGTCCAGATGTATCATATTGTGAACCGTGACATGGGCAGAACCAGCCATCATATTCACCGCGCTCTTCTGTTGATTTTTGTCCAGTTGGAACACAGCCCAAATGAGTACAAATACCCACGACAACAAGCCATTTTTCATTCTGCACGCGGTCGCTATCTGTTTCTTTATCAACCATAGTTGCAAGATCAGCTGTTTTAGCTTCTTCAATCTCTTCGGCTGTTCTGTGACGAATAAAGACAGGTTTACCACGCCACATCACTGTGCGCCCTTCCCCTTCAGCAATACCACTTACATCCACTTCAGTTGATGCTAACGCCAGCGTGTCTTTTGCCGGGTTAAGAGAGTTAATCAATGGGGTTGCAGCCGCGGCCACGCCCACTACTCCGAAACCTGCTGCGGTGAGCTGTAAAAAATCACGGCGTTGAATATCGTCTGCTGTCTTTTTTGTCATGATGCTTACTTTTATATCGTTAGTGTATATATATCTTCAATTAGAAGCTTTTACTTCTCTCTTTATAAATGATCAACCCTTCTATATCTATATGTCTAAATTATTTTTTTGCTTTTAAATTGAGGTTATACACATAAGGATGATCGATATTGCACTCTACCAGCCGGATATACCACAGAATCTCGGCGCTATGATTAGGTTATGCGCCTGTATGGACGCTGGTCTTCATATTATTGAGCCCTGCTCTTTCCCCTTAAATGAGAAGAAAATCCGTAGCTCTGCTATGGATTATATGGATAAATTGCAGCTACAGCGCCATAGCTCTTGGGATGTTTTCAATACTGCGCGCAGTAAACGCCGAGTCGTTTTAATGACGACCAAAGGCGCGACGCCATATTACGACTTTACTTTTCAGGCTGATGATATATTGCTTGCCGGCAGTGAAAGCGCTGGCGTGCCCGAACATATCCATGAATGTGTGGATGAGAGAATTATCATTCCAATGGCCGCAAATTTACGTTCGCTCAATATTGTGAATGCGAGCGCTATGATATTAGGTGAAGCGCTATGCCAGACACGCTGGAGAGAGAGATAATGAGCAGTTTAGAAGAGAAAAAAGAGTTAGCCTTCGATTGGTTTCAAGCGTTACGCGATCAAATAGGCGCAGAATTTGAAGCTATTGAAGAGGAGCTTAGCGGCGGCAATAAAGCTGATCAGCCTATTGGCAAGCAGCAGCGTACTCCATGGAGCCGCTCTGAAACCAATGAGCCGAATGAGAGTGGCTCTATTCTCAATGGCGGCGGTGAGATAACCTTGATTAAGGGCAGAGTCTTTGAAAAAGTCGGCTTTAATATTTCCAAAGTGCATGGGCGCTTTTCTGAAGAATTTGCCGAGCGTATTCCGGGCGCAAAAGAGAGTAATGGCGAATTTTGGGCTGCCGGCATATCTCTAGTTGCCCATATGCAAAGCCCCCTCGTACCTGCTGTGCATATGAATACCCGAATGATTTGCACATCCAAATGTTGGTTTGGCGGCGGTGCTGACCTCACGCCTATGTATGTGAATGATGAGGATACGGCTTATTTCCATGAACAGCTTAAAGCGTGCTGTGATCGTCACAATCCGGCCTACTACCCAGAATATAAAGAATGGTGCGATCGTTATTTCTTTCTTCCTCATCGTAACGAGCCACGCGGTGTTGGCGGGATCTTTTATGATTATTTAGAATCAGGCAACTGGGATGATGATTTTTCATTCACGAAAGATGTCGGTGAAAGCTTTTTAAAAGCTTATGCGCAAATTGTTCGCACGCACATGAACAAGCCTTGGAGCGAAGAGCAGCGCGAGCATCAACTTGTACGCCGCGGCCGTTATGTTGAATATAACTTACTCTATGATCGCGGCACACAATTTGGCCTTAAGACTGGTGGTAATACCGAAGCTATTTTGATGTCGATGCCACCAGAGGTAAAATGGCCTTAAATACACCCTAAATGCTATAAAAAATCACACCAACGTTATAACTAATAACAAATTTTAGAAAAAACGCATTTTTTTGTTGCATGATTTTTCCGCCTGCGATAAAGCTGTCCTCGGTTTAGATTAGAGTACACTTATTAACACGGAGACTTATTATGAGCACACTTAAAGGTGGGGCGCTTGCTGCCCTGCATGCAAAATCAGCCACAAACACAACTTGCCCTATTGCCAATGCCGGCTTTAAGCTTAAGACACAGGATAAAAACCAGTCTGTTTATAGCTATGACGGTAAAAGCACACTTAAGCATGCATTTGACACATTCCGTCAAGCTGCACAAGAGCTTGGCGCACGTACGACGGCTGTTAATCATGCAAAAGGTGAATATAGCATGAGCTTTGATCACACATTTAGCCGCGGTTTTCGCTAATCTGTAAAACCGCGATCGATCCAGTTTTGCTCCAATGCATTAAGTTCAGCTCCAAGTTCGGGGCCGGGCTTAATGCCCTTAGCAATCAGATCATTGCCTGAGACTGGAAAAGTCGGGATAACCCAGCATTGCGCGAATTCTATCCCTTGCTCTAGCTGGTTTTGATCCATCGTGCCATTTGCATACAGAAGAATAAGCGCTTGAATAGTCGCAGCTCTTCCGCAGCGATAAAGCGCGACCTTAACTGCCTGCTCATCTCGTTTTGCGAGATACTCTAATGCATGGGCAAGTCCTTTAATCTCGCGCTTTTGTTTTTTACTGAGCATGACATATTGCTCTAGGGATTTTAGATTATCAGCATCGAAGCCACATAGAGCCCATAGCCTTGGCACCATATCCTTTAGAGCATATTTCGTTTGCCCTGCGCAAAGAGCATCCAATATTTCCTTCCTATAAGAGGCAAATTTTAGTGCCTTTAAAACACCGCAATCAAACATCAGCGCCAAAATAGCGGAGGCTTGTTCGCACATTATAATTTTAATAAATTCTTGTGTGATCCGCTCTTTTGATAGCTCGTAAACGCTCTTAGCCTGCTCTTGGCAAGCTTTTAGTGCCTCTTCATCAGGCGTGCCCTCTCCATATAGTGCATAAAAACGAAAGAAGCGCATGATTCTTAGATGATCTTCTTTGATTCTCTCTTGCGCTTGACCGACGAAAATAATGCGGCGCGCTTTGAGATCATCCAAGGCGCAGCCTAAAGGATCATATATGCGCCCTTGCACATCGCATAAAAGCGTATTGATAGTAAAATCACGGCGCTGCGCATCTTCCTTCCAACTAGAAGTAAACGCAACTTCTGCGTGACGCCCATCTGTTTCTATGTCGCGCCTTAATGTTGTGATTTCATAGCTTTTATCTTTAATCACGGCTGTGATTGTTCCATGCTCCAGCCCTGTTGGTATGGCTTTTATATTCGCTGCTTCCAACGCCGCTATTACCTGTTCAGGTTTTAGAGATGTCGCAAGATCAATATCATGCACAGCTTTGCCTATAAGCGCATCTCTGACGCACCCACCTACAAAAAGCGCAACTGGCAGTTCAGCGTTATCCGCGCCCTGCTCTAGGGCAGACATAAGCTTTTTCGTGGCTTTATCTCTCAGCCAATCTTGCTCTGGTAATGTGTCTATCGGGATTAATTGATGCATATGCGGGTCATGCTATTGCTGCGCTCTAAACGCGAAAACTCTATAAATTTAAGCACGCTTCTTTTGTTTTGAAGCTCTTGGATATAGAGATAGCACAGATAAGACTGTTTGCCCAAGCTCTTGTTTAGCGACAGGCTTGGTCATAACAGCCCTGATTTGTGCATGTGTCTTTTTGAAGTCTTCTAGTTTTTGCTCACTATAGCCCGATAGAATTATAAAAGGCATATCATCGACAATTTCGCTCGCACGGCGAATAAATTCAGTGCCTTTCATTTTCGGCATATTCTGATCAGTCATAACAAGGTCAAAAGCTTGAGGGCTATCTTTTAGAACCTCTAGTGCTTCAGTTCCTGATTCTGCGGTGATCACATCACAGCCTGCGCGCTCTAACATACGCGCCGTTACGCCGAGAACTTCCGGCTGATCATCCACGAGCAGCACTATGCCTGTAACGCCGGTTATTTCTGAGCGCGGTAGAGCGACTTGCTTCTCTTGCTCTGCTTGCGTTCCCAATGGGAAGAACAGATTAAATTGCGTACCTTTTTCTGGCTCGCTACTTAAATGAATCGCGCCTTTATGTTCAAGCATAACGCCTTGAACAATTGATAAACCAAGGCCTGTACCTTTATTGACTGGCTTGGTTGTGAAAAACGGATCAAAGACATGCTCCATGATAGAGCGGCTCATGCCTGAGCCATCATCTTTGATTTTCAAGCATATATATTCGTGGTTTTTGTCTATTTGACCGAGATATATACTGGTGCGCCCTGCTTCGCCTTCAACCATGTGAAGGGGCGGCGTGGTTTGTTGTGAAGGCAGTTCATCACTGAGCCAGCATTGTGGCCAGATCTCGCTTGGTTTTACGATTTGAGTTGTGACTTCTAACAGCCCCGTATGGTTTTGAATTGCATCTTTTGCGTTCAAACATAAATTCATAATGATTTGGCTGATTTGTGTCGCATTACCGGCAATCATTGTTTTACTGCCAAGTATATTTGTACGAAGCTCGATTGAGCGTGGTAAGCTGGCATTCAGCATAGACAGCGCTTCTTCTACCGGCTCGATAAAGTTAATCTCTTCCATCACACCGTCACGTTGGCGAGAGAAAGCCAGCATATGATCAACAAGTGTGCGCGCTTGCATTCCAGCGTTCAGGATATTTTGTGCGAAGCTTTGCTCAGTCGTGCCTTCTTCCAAGTCCTCGATCAGGAATTCCGCATAGCCATTCATGGCCGCTAGAATATTGTTAAAATCATGCGCGATACCGCCTGTTAGCCGCCCGATAGCTTCCATCTTCTGCGCTTGATAAAGCTGCATTTGCATATCTTTACGCTCAATCTCATTTTTAAGGCGTTGGGAAATATCGCGCGCATTAAAGATCATCGTGCCATCACTTAAGCGTTTAACAGCCAGCTCGATTTGCTTTGGCTCATGATGAGGGCTCTGTGCATCCACATCAATAATACCGCTCCAAATACTGTCCTCATTGCTCTTAATATCTTGCTCGATGAGCGCCGAATATTCGTCTCTTATAGTTTCATCAAAAAGGTCATGCCAAAGGCCATTTTTGAAAGATATTCTCCCATCATGCTTGTGGTTAAACATCTCTTGCATCGCCGTGTTGAGATAGGATAATCGCCCCTGCTTATCTGATATAGCGATACCATCTAATGTGGCATCCATCGCTGCTAAACGACTTTGCAGAATGGCTAATGTCATTTTCTTTTCTTGATTAGCTTCTTCTAGGTCTCGCATGCGATCTGCAAAAATAACCACGAGAACAAAAGCAAAAAGGCCGATCGTAAAAACCGTCCAATAGAGATAGCTGTTTTTATTTTCTAATCGCTCTAAAGCAGCTGAGATTTGGTCAATGTGCAGATTAGGAGTCGCTTGTTGGGATAATTGAGACGCCTCATCTAAATGCTGAAGCGTCTGAATAGCTTGCAAAGCTTGCTGTTCATTTATAACTGCGACGGTTGCATGGAGTGCGACCATCGCAAGAATCAGAAGCACAGCGCCTGAAATAAAAAATCTCCATGTTTTGTAGCTTTGAGCGGCTATCATCTATGGATTTCTCTAATGTGCTCGCTCAGCGGGCGCCACAGCACCCATTTCACCAGCTTTTAATGCCGCTTGCGTTCTATTTTTGACATCAAGCTTACGGCAAATACCGCGCACATGAAGCTTTACAGTTACAACCTGCAAACCAAGATCATTAGCGATCTCTTTATTGGATGCGCCTTGCGCCAAATACCCAAGAACCTCGCGCTCGCGCGGTGTGAGTTTATAAGACGCCATATCTTGTGAATTTGAAGCCATGCCATAACCAAAAACATTCTTACTCTTCTTGTAATCACCATCATCATAATATGAAGGCATGACCTTATTTGAAGAATGATCAAGTGGCATAAAGCGCTCACCCGTTAACACAAGCTTAATCGCTTGCAGAAGCGCTTTTCCCGACATCGTCTTTGGGAAATAGCCTACAGCACCAAGCTCAAAAGACTCTTTCACGTCTTCCTCTTCCGCGACACCTGACATAAGGGCTGTCGGGATTTCAGCATATTTCTCTCTTATGAGCTTAAAGCCATTAAGTCCGTGCATACCTGGCATACGCAAATCTAGTATGATCAAATCCTGCTTAGAGTCTTGTTCAAGTATATCAATCACTTCGTTCAAATCTTTTGCAACGGAGATCTCCGCTTTGATGTCTGATCTGGATATATATTGTACTAACGCATCACGGAATAAAGTATGATCATCTGCTAATAATAGTTTCATGTGTCCCCCTTCATCGGTTGATCATTTTTTTTAGCAGCCACTCAGAATGTAGTTTTTTATATTATATAGTATACGTGTGTAAGTTATACTTTAGCATATGAATAGTTAAAAAGCTTTAAACAACATATAAAAATTCAACTGTATGCTGCAATACAAAACCCACAACAACGAAAAGGTAATCAGTTAGCTAATACTCAGTAATTATTCATAGCTACATGGAGTGGCACGCGGGATGGCGGCTGTAGATCTTTTAAACTTAAACGATATATATAAGTCGCTTCCATAACGCGCTGAACATAATTTCGTGTTTCATAAATAGGAATGAGCTCTATCCAATCGAGCATATCAATCTCCCCCTTACGAGGATCACCGAACATTTCAATCCACTGTGTTACACGGCTTGGCCCAGCATTATAGGCTGCAATCGCCATCGGATAAAATCCATCATAGCGTTCAACCAAATCGGCTAAATACCTGCTGCCTAAGCGTATATTATAGGCTGGATCAGTTTTCAGGCGTGTTTTCGAATATTTCTCACCAATTCTTCTTGAAACTTCCTTGGCAGTGCCCGGCATAAGCTGCATCAACCCACTTGCTCCGACATGACTTTGCGCAGAAATATCAAACATACTTTCTTGCCTGATAATGCCATGAACCAGCGCCCACTCTAGATCAACATTGCTGAGCCAATTTGTAATAAGCGGGTATGATTGCGCCGTTAAAAACAATCCGTTATTTGTTGCCTTTTTCGAAATCCTTACCGCTTCTTGTGTTAAGCCTATATCAGCAGCCTTCGTTGCTGCGTAATAGTAAGCTTTCGCAGATTTTTCATGTTCAGCAAAAGCGCGCATAAATCTAGCCGCTTCGTCATTCAATCCAGCTTCTTTGAAGATAATAGCCGCTTGCATGAGCTCTTTTGCTTCATATCTATTATAATCATAATTTGTTAATTTCGGTGGCGCCATATGCGGTAGCGAGCCTGCAATCCCTAGCTTTTCGCTGGCGGTCTGGCCATAGAAAACAGTCTTCATTTGCGCCGCTATTCTATACCATGTTTGCGAGATAGATTTGTCATCGAAGCCTTCTGAGGCTCTTCCAGCCCAGTACGCGGCTCGCGCACGGCTGATAGGAGAACTTACGCCTCGATAGAGCGTGTCAAAATGCTGATAGGCTTTTACGGGTTCATTAAGGAAGCGCAAAGCCAGCCAACCAGAAAGCCACTCAGCCTGTGCAAAAGGTAAACCCTTTTGTTGCTGATGCTTAGAGGCCAAGAGATAGGCACTTCTCCAGTGGCGTTTTTCAAGCAATCTTCGGATAATAATATGACGCTCTAGCCACCAATCTTCAGGGTTTTGAACCTTGGAAAGTGGCGGCATATTATGCAGTATTTGCATTGCACCTACATCATTATCATGCGTGCGCCGCCAATGAAGGCGTTCATATAAAAGCCCTGCATCACCTTGAAGGCTTTGCGGGACTTTATTAATCAAAGCATTTACACCGCCCTTATTTTCAGCCAATGCTATACGCGCCTCGGCCAGTTCTGAATAGCCAGTCCCTAGCACTTGCGCGATACCGCGCGCATTTGAATAATTCTTTTTATAGAGCATCGTATCAAAGCGACGTTTATGGGCATCCATTGATAAATGCTGTTTATATTTACGGTAGAGATGGCGCTGATCATCGCGTGAGAGCGTACCCGAAGCCCACCAATTCTCTAACTTATCTTTCGCCTTGATTGTCTGGCCAGATTCGAGCAATGCCCCAATATAGCGATCTAAGCCGGTTGCGGTTTGCGGCGTAAAGTCATCAAACCACGCTATAACGTCCATATTGGATAAGCTGGTTGGCATCTGCGTTTCCGCCTTTTTCATCATACCCGATATGCCTGGCCATTCTGGGTTTTGGCGGATGAATTGCGCTAAATGTATATAGACATCAACTTTGTCTTTTTTTGTGAACTCTATCCAATAATAGAGTTTTGAAGCCAGAGGGTCTCTGAGTGATGCGATTGTAGAGCGGCCGACCTCCCACTTATTCTGTCTTATAGCTTGCAATGCATAGACAGTATGTTTTTTAGCCTTAGCTGTTTGTGGACGACTAGCGCCTGTTTCAATTGCTAAGCTCTTAGTCATGCTGAGAGCCATGAATGTCATTGCTAGCGCTAAACATAGACTTGTTTTGCTCATAGTGCGCGCTGACGGGATTCCCTTGCATAATGCTGGTAAAAGCGATAGATTACGCGGCACTTTTGAATAAATATGAATGAAAGATATAACATGTTTCAAGGCTCGATCACTGCGATGATAACCCCTTTTAAGGACGGGGAGATTGACTGGAAAGCGTTTGATCATTTGGTTGAATGGCAAATCGCACAAGGCACTCATGGCCTTGTTCCATGTGGGACGACAGGAGAATCTCCAACTGTTTCGCATGATGAACATAACGCTATCATCAAGCGATGTGTTGATGTGGTCAAGGGGAGAATTCCAGTTTTGGCCGGAACAGGCTCAAATTCTACAAAAGAAGCTGTTGATCTTACGATTATGGCTAAAGAGGCTGGTGCTGACGGGGCGCTGAGCGTTGTACCTTACTATAATAAGCCGAGCCAAGAGGGAATGTATGAGCATTTCAAAGCGGTTGAAAATGTTGGCTTGCCGATTGTTCTTTATAATATTCCGGGGCGCAGTGTTGTTGCGCTTGAGAATGACACAATTGCACGCTTGGCTGAACTGGACAATATTGTCGGGATTAAAGATGCAACAGGCGATTTAGCGCGCCCAGTTGATTTACGCCGCCTTGTCGGCAATGACTTCCTTCAGCTTTCAGGATGTGATGAGTCAGTTGCAGGATTTTTAGCACAAGGGGGGCATGGGGTTATTTCTGTGGTCTCTAACATTGCACCGAAGGAAAGCGCGACATTAGTTGAGGCGAGGCAAAATGGTGATATCGCAACATTTTCAAAGCTACGCGATCAACTTAACTTCTTATCTGTTGAGTTATTTTGTGAGAGCTCTCCTGCTCCGGTTAAATATGCTGCAAGCAAGATGGGGCTGTGTACAGATCAGGTGCGTCTACCAATTCTTCCTGCAAGTGCGGGGGCACGCGCGCGCGTAGATGCGGCAATGAAGCATGCGGAGATTGGGCAAGCAGCGTAGGTTCAGTAAATACTCATGGCGGGCAAGAATAAAAACTCCAAGAAAAAAAGCGGTATGATCTCTACCAACCAGACGGTGGCAGAGAATAAGCAAGCGCGTTATGAATATAGCATCGAAGATAAATTCGAAGCGGGTATTATGCTGGTCGGCACGGAAGTTAAATCTTTGCGTTTAGGGCAAGCCTCTATTAATGAGAGTTATGTTGGCCCTAAAAATGGTGAGATTTTTATCTTTAATGCGCATATTCCTGAATATGGACAAGCGGGTCCGAAAATGCAGCATGAGCCAAAGCGCATAAGAAAGTTATTGCTGCATAAGCGTGAGAGCAACCGGCTTTTAGGCGCGGTTTCTAGAGAAGGTTATACGATTATTCCTTTAAGGCTTTATTTTGACAAGAATGGCCGCGCAAAATTAGAGATTGCACTTGCTAAGGGGAAAAAGTTGCATGATAAGCGAGAAACAGAGAAAAAACGTGACTGGAACAAGCAAAAAGCACGGCTTATGAAGCAGAACTACTAAGCTTAAAGACTTGTTTTATAATAGATATTAGAACTCGTCATATTGCTCGTCATAAAAAGCCCCCCCCTCCCCCTTATCTCCTCTCTTTAATAAAAAGAGTTAAGGGGAATTAAAAAAGCCCTCCTATAAAAAAGAGGGCTTTGAAAGCATATTTATTTTTTAAAGTGCTTATTTCTTTGATGATTTTGATTTTGCAGGCGCATCATCTTCGGGCGTCAGCTCTGCTTCAGCCGCTTGTTTTGAATCATCAGGGCCAGTGAGCATATCATCAGCGATCAAACCAGCATTAGCGCGAATTTGTTTTTCAAGCTTATTAGCCATTTCCGGATGCTCGCGCAGGTAGTTCTTAGAGTTTTCACGCCCCTGACCGATACGCACACCGTCATAAGAGAACCAAGCGCCGGCTTTTTCAACGAGATTAGCAGCAACACCAAGATCAAGCAGCTCGCCTAACTTTGAAATACCTTCACCATACATGATATCAAATTCAACTTGGCGGAATGGAGGCGCCATCTTATTTTTCACGACTTTTACACGTGTCTGGTTCCCAACAACTTCGTCTTTGTCTTTGATTGCACCGATACGGCGAATATCAAGGCGAACTGAGGAATAGAATTTCAAAGCGTTACCGCCAGTTGTTGTTTCAGGTGAGCCGAACATCACACCAATCTTCATACGGATCTGGTTAATAAAGATCACAATTGTGCGTGAACGGTTAATCGAGCCTGTAAGCTTACGCAAAGCTTGGCTCATTAGACGCGCTTGTAAGCCAACATGGCTATCCCCCATCTCGCCTTCAAGTTCTGCGCGTGGTACAAGAGCCGCCACAGAGTCGACAACCAAAACATCCAATGCACCAGAGCGTACCAATGTATCGGCAATCTCAAGCGCTTGTTCGCCCGCATCAGGCTGAGAGATCAAAAGCTCATCAACATTCACACCTAATTTTTTAGCATAGCCTGGATCAAGTGCGTGTTCCGCATCAACAATCGCGCATGTACCACCCGCTTTTTGTGCTTCAGCAATCACATGTAGAGCAAGTGTTGTTTTACCTGAGCTTTCCGGACCATAAACTTCAACGATACGTCCGCGAGGTAGGCCACCAATACCCAAACCAATATCCAAGCCCAAAGAGCCTGTTGAGACAGATTCAACTTGGATATTATTTTGCTCACCATTGAGCTTCATAATAGAGCCTTTACCAAAGGCACGTTCGATTTGTGATAGCGCCGCATCAAGGGCTTTTTGTTTTTCAGCAGAATTCTGGTTCATGGCATCATCTTTTCTTAAAGCAGTTACAGACATTATATCTCTCCTCTTCTGTGGCACAGATTCGGGTTTCATTGCAATGAACTGTGCGTTTTCTAATTCGTTAAGCTGAGGATGTACTCTTTTTGTTCTCAAGTCAATAATAAAAAGAACAAATGAGAACATTTATTCCTTTTACGCTTTATTTATCATCAAGGACATGTTTAACCTTTTCCGCTAACTGCTTGAGTGTAAAAGGTTTTGGAAGGAAGTATATATTCTTACCCATATGGTCTTTTAATTTATCTTCTGTGTAACCTGACATGAAAATAATCTTCAATTCAGGCTTTTTCTTGCGGATATATTCCGCCAATGTCGGCCCATCCATGCCCGGCATAACCACATCAGTAATAAGCAAATCTAGCGGTTGATCGCCATTTTCATCAAAAACACTCACACCCGATTCTCCACAATCAGCTGTCAGCACTTCATAGCCCTTATTGCTGAGGGCACGCTGTGAGAATGTACGCACCGCATCTTCATCTTCGACAAGCAAGATTCGCTCGCTTCCTGTCAGGTCTTTCGCCTCAACTGGTCCAAGCTCTTGCACCGTTTCTTCCTCATCATCCGCCTCATTAGAGCGCGGTAGATAGATTAAAAAGCTTGTGCCTTGGTCGACTTTACTCTCCACATCCAGATAACCGCCTGTCTGACGGACAATACCATAGACAGTCGCGAGGCCAAGGCCAGTCCCCTCACCCACGGCTTTAGTGGTAAAGAATGGTTCGAAAATACGATCAAGATTTTCTTTTGGAATACCGCAGCCAGTATCTGTCACTTTGATGAGCACCCAGTGCCCTGCCGGCATTGTTTCTGCGACGAGTTTTTTGGCGCTACGGTTTGTGAAGTTTTCAGTTTCAATCGTTAAAGAGCCACCACTGCCCTTTTCATTCATGGCATCACGCGCATTCACCGCCAAGTTAATGAGCACCTGCTCCATCTGGCCTTCATCGACTTTTATAAGGCCTAGATCCTGACCGTGAACAAGATCAAGCTCGATATTCGCACCCAGAAGACGGCGCATAAGGTGAGATAGCTCGGTAAGAATATCGCTGACATCATGAATTTTCGGGCGCAAGGTTTGCTGGCGAGAGAACGCTAGAAGCTGACGCACGAGGTTGGCAGCGCGGTTTGAGTTTTGCTTAATCTGCATGATATCGCCAAAGGATGGATCGCCCGGCTTATGGCGCAATAACAGCAAATCACAAAAACCAATGATCGCTGTCAGCAAATTGTTGAAGTCATGAGCAACACCGCCAGCAAGCTGACCGATAGCTTGCATTTTTTGCCCCTGGGCGAATTGCGCTTCCAAAGCTCTTTTTTCAGAAAGATCGATAAAGTGCAGCACGATATTACCGCCTGCTTTAAAGCGGCGGGCGAACATTTGCGCATCAACAGATTTTTCATCGCCCTTTATAAGGGTGATTTCTAAAGGCGCATCAAGCTGGCCTCCGCGCTCTATTTTATCGATGGCACCGAGGATTTTCTGGCGATCGCCTTCGTTAATGAAACGCTCAAAATCTTGGCCTTCTATTGCATCAATATTCATGGCGAGCATAGCCGCAAAAGCCGCGTTACAATCTTCAACTGTACCTTCACTATCGAGCAGAATAATCCCAAGCGGCGCTTCATCGAAGAAGCGCTGGAAGCGATCTTCAGACGCTTGAAGGGCTTTGCGCATTTCGCGCTCTGTCGTGAGGTCATGAACGACAGCGCGAGTTCTAACGCGTCCGCCCGGCTCTTCCACGATGGTCTGGTTAATCGAAGCCAGGAACGTTTTGCCAGCCGTGGCTTTCATCTTTACTTCTGCGATTTGGCGTGTGCGGTTTCCTGAGACGACGTCAAAGGGGCGAGCATCTTCTGGTGGATCGAGGAGATAGGTATGAAGCTCGCCACCATCTAGGATTACTCTTATATCTTCACCAAGCCAGCGCGCAAGGGTCGCATTGGCAAAGACAAAGCGCCCCTTCTCATCGACAGAGAAAAAGCCTACTGGGGCGTTATCGGTAAAATCGATGAGCTTTTCGCGCTCATCACGGATCGCGATTTCAGCTGTGTGCTTATCGGTCACATCATCGATACGCCAATGCACATAGCCTGCGCGCCCTGCGACGGGCTGCGCGGTGATTAACAGCCAGCGCTCGCGATCTTCGAATTTTGAGAAGAGCTCGATAGAATCGGTTAAGCCTCTATGCGCTTGTTCGGCGAGAAGGCGGAAATGCGCTGTGCCTTCGGGGTTATCTTCGAATAAGCGCAAAAGGCTTGCGTAACCCGGCACGCCAACACCGCGGCATAGGCGGTCAAATTTTTGGTTAGTATAAAGTGTTTTGTTTTGCTTATCCGTGATAAGGCGTCCACCGCGTGAGCCTTCCATGACTTCGCGAATAAGCTCAAGCTCTTCATTTTGATTACGGTGCAGGATGAAGGAGCGATATATGATAAAGCCAGTCATTGCCACAAGCACAGCCATAAAGATGACAGCAATTTTCATGGCTGTGAGCATGTTAGGGTCAAGATAAACAAAAGCAATAAAGCCGCAAAAAGCTGCGATCACGATCAGCCATATGAATGATCTAAAAGATGGCTTTTGCTCTTCCCCTTCAGGGGGCGGCATTTGCGGCATCTTATGGTGGCGTGCGATAAACTCACTGTGATCTAGCTTCATAGTCTGGCGAACCCTTCATGCGTATTAGGCGTCAGTTTGCCATATATTACAGGCAAAAAACAAGCTCTAGCGCTAGCTTATCAAGAGTTTTGACGGGACTTGAATACGAAGGAGATCACTTCAGCCACGGCCTTATATTGGGTGTAAGGAATAGCTTCATCAACCTCGACTAAATCATAGAGGCTTCGCGCTAGAGGCCTATCTTCATAGAGCATAATGTCATGCTCTGTCGCGACCTCACGAATACGCAGCGCGACCTCATCAATACCTTTTGCAACACATAAGGGGGCTTCCATTGTATCGGGATCATATTTCAAAGCGATAGAATAGTGGGTCGGGTTGGTAATCACTACATCAGCAGTCGGTACATTTTGCATCATGCGTGTTCGCGCTTTTTCAGAGCGGAGCTGGCGCAAGCGCGCTCGCACATGTGGATCCCCTTCTGTTTGCTTATATTCTTCGCGCACTTCTTGGCGGCTCATCATCATCTTTTTATGGTGGTCCATACGTTGATAGCTCAAATCAATCACCGCAATAATGATATGCACGACCAGCATCCCAATAAGCATACGCACAACAAGCATTTGCAGCTCTTCCATCATCACAATCAAAGGCAGGCCAATCATGTGCTCCAATGTCCCGAAATAAGGATAAAGAATCACAGCCCCAACGACACCGACAACGCAAATTTTGAGCAGCCCTTTCAAGAATTCCATCAAGGAACGCTTGGAAAACAAGCGCCCAAAGCCTTTGACGATAGAGATTTTATCCATTGAAGGCTTAATGGACTCTAAGGCAAAAAGTGGCCCCACTTGCAGAAATGGCGCAAAGAATGCCACAACCATCAAAATCAAAAAAGGTAACGCCAAGATCGCCATAACCCGCAAAACCCCATCACGCAAAAGAGCAGAGACATCTTCAAAGCCGCGCGGCGCTTGATGAGCGTGCTCGAGGTAACTGGATGCAATTTCATTTACCTGACTAAAGAGATGAGGTGCGACTACTGCAACCATGATTGTTGCACAGAGCAAAATCACCCAATTATTCACCTCACGCGAGAGGGGCACCTGCCCTTTCTTGCGCGCTTCATCTAAGCGTTTCTGGGTGGGTTCTTCGGTTTTTTGGGAGTCATCAGTTTGATCATCGCCTGCCATATATTAGGCTCCTATCACTCTGAGGAAGTAAATCATGCCTTGTTCAAAATTGGTGATCCAATAAAGCATGGCTGCCGACAAGGTCATCGCCATCAGCATAATTGATATAAGCACCTGAATAGGCACTGCGAGAATAAAGACCTGAATTTGCGGCATTAAACGAGACAGCACGCCCATGCCCGTATAAATCATGATCATCACGACAATATAAGGGGCGGCGAATTTCACACCGATAGCAAAACTCGCGGCCAATGAACGGCTTAAGAATTCAACCATAGACCCACTTTCAGGCAGCGAGCCTAAAGGGAAAAGCTCATAGCTTTCATATATGCCCATAATCAAGAGGTGATGAAGATTAGTAACGAACAAAAGCGTCACCCCCATTACCGCCAAAAACGAGCCAACAACAGACCCTTGCGTGGCCAGTGTCGGGTTAAAAACCTGCGCATTACCCAGGCCGGATGCTGTTGAAATGACCATACCGGCTGTATCAAGTGCGACCATAAAAATACGCGAAACACCCCCAAAGAAAAGGCCAATAATGAACTCCATCGCGATGAGAGAGAACATGCCAAAAACATTGGGTAGAGGGTCTGGAATATAAGGCATCAGGCTTGGGTAAAGCACAAAAGCCACAGATAAAGAGAATAGCAAGCGCACTTGTGGTGCAACGAAAGAATCACCAGTGCCAGGCATAACCATAAAGGCCGTGCCCAAGCGCATGAATATGAGCATAAAGGCAAAGACACTGGTGGTTAAAAAATCCTGAAGCGCGCTTTCCATTATTTTTCTTTTCCGCTTAAGGCCTTAAGTATTGTGG
>NZAJ01000069.1 GCA_002687495.1 Micavibrio sp.
GCTACCATTATGATCTAGAACCAATCGACGAGTTCAGTGATTTGATTGACCGCATGGTGATCGATTGGGGCAATAACGCTATATCCTGGCATCAGTGGTATGATCGCCACGACAAAGAAGTTAGCGAGATTTTGCCTAAAGGGTATGTCGGCGCGTTTCCGGGACTTTTAGATTTTGTTCTTGAATATGGCGAGCTTAAAACGCTCGTTAACAACCCCGATGCTAATCATGATTGGCTGCAGCATCTCTCTGCTGTGAACGGGATCTACCTCATTCTTGATAATCTTACTGGTCAGCAATATATTGGCTCAGCTTATGGCACGGGCGGCATCTGGCAGCGCTGGTGCGAATATGCAGCAAACAGCCATGGCGGTAATATAGAGCTTAAAAGCCTAGTGGAAAAAGACCAAGGCTATGCGTGTAATTTCACGTTCTCCGTCCTGCAAAGCCTACCCTCTAATATCACTCCACGCGAAATCGTGAAGATAGAAGGTCTATATAAAGACAAACTAGGCTCACGCGCACATGGTTTGAACGCAAACTAAGAGCATATAGGTATTGTTATATATCAATGCCTTACCTCAAATTACACATATGCAAAAATTGTAAGTGTTGACAGCATTTTGGCGAATTGTATTAAATAGTGCATGGCATATACCGCGATGGCCTCAAGCGTGCTTGGTTCAAAAGCCCCACCGCGGATAGCGCTCTTCACGAGCCGCGCCTATAGATACATTAGAAAAGGAGCAACAAAAATGAAAAACGTAACCGTCGTCCGGTGACGCGCTTCTTGTTGTTTGCGTGCTCTCCGGCATAACAATTTAAGGAGAGAGCACAATGGCTCAGCAAGAAAAAGCCTCTGGCGGCTTGAAAAAGTCTGGACCCCAGCATGTCTATCAAATGGTAGATATTAATCAAATCAAACTCTACGCTCTAAATGCCAAGAAGCATCCTGAATGGCATATTGAGCAGATTGCGAAAAGCATCAAGCAGTTCAGCTGTGTCGCACCGATCATCGTTGATAGTGATTTCGAAATCGTCGCCGGCCATGGCCGTTATGCTGCGACTCTAAAGCTAGGCTTAAAGGAGGTGCCGGTTATTCAGATCAGCCATCTCTCGAAAGCCGAACTGCGTGCTTATCGCCTTGCCGATAACCAACTCAATCTCAATACCGGATATGATGACGATATTCTGCGCATTGAGATCACAGAACTTGATGCGCTCGATCTTGATTTCGATCTCGAGATTACAGGCTTTGCAACAGGCGAGCTCGATATAATCATTAGCGGCGACGAACCGCCGGAAGATAACGAAAGTGATAAACTGCCTGAGATTGAGGAAACCCCAATTACAAAATCAGGCGATCTCTGGATACTTGGTAATCACCGCCTTTTGTGCGGCAGCGCACTTATTCCAGAAGATTATCAAACACTGATGCAAGACGAAAAGGCCGATGCGATATTTTCAGACCCGCCATATAATGTGCCGGTAAACGGTCATATCTGCGGCAACGGCAAGATCAAGCATGACGAGTTTGCCATGGCTAGCGGTGAGATGAGCGACGAGGAGTTTACGATATTTCTCGCAGCCTTCATCGCACTCATCATCCAGTTCAGCCGCGATGGATCACTTCATTATATCTGCATGGATTGGCGCGGTATTTACCAACTTTTGAGTGCAGGGCAAGGTCAATATACCGAGCTCAAAAATATATGCGTATGGAACAAATCGAACGGTGGCATGGGTTCGTTTTACCGCAGCAAACACGAGCTCGTCGCGGTGTTCAAAAACGGCAAGGCCAAGCACATTAATAATATTTCGTTGGGTATGCACGGTCGTTACCGCACAAATGTTTGGGATTACCGTGGCGTGAATAGCTTTGATGGCCGCGAGGATCTCAAACTTCACCCAACCGTTAAACCCGTGGCGATGGTCGCTGATGCGATCATGGACTGCACGCAGCGCGGCGGCATTGTGCTTGATCCGTTCGCGGGCTCAGGCTCGACGCTGATCGCCTGCGAGAAGATCGGTCGCATCGCTCACTGCATAGAGCTTGAACCCAAGTACTGCGACGTCATTATTCGCCGCTGGCAGGATTACACAGGTTTAGAAGCCACCCACGCTGAAACTGGCAAAACGTTCAATGAAATCGTACAGAAAGGACAAAACGATGAGTAAGAAAAAATGTACAGATAAGCGTCGCAACAACACTCCCCCTAAGGAGCATCAATTCAAACCTGGCCAATCTGGTAATATACTTGGGCGCCCACGAAAGAAAAAGTCATCCTTTGCAGATGACATCAAGTTTGTTTTCGGGCGCGAGCGTGAGATTATAATCGACGGAGAACCGCAAAACCGTAACATCCGCCAGCTTATTCTCGAGCAGATCGGCATAGGCGCTGCGAAGGGTGATACACAAATGATCAAGCTTGCTATTCCTTTCCTTAAAATTATGGATGACGCACCAGAGTTCGAATTACTGCCAGAGGATCGCAAAGTGATCGAGGACTTCAAAAAACGCTTTAAAAATAACGGGGAGCCAGATAATGAAGATTGAAGATTATCAGAATATTCTGCGTCATGATTTCAGCAGTTTCATCTGCTTTGCTTTTAATGCGCTGTACCCATATAAGACCTATAAGCATAACTGGCATATTGATACTATGGCACATTATCTGAGCCTTGCTTCTGAGGGAAAGTGCAAGCGCCTGATCATCACGATGCCACCGCGCATGCTCAAATCCCACTGCGCCAGCATTGCCCTGCCCGCATGGCTGCTGGGGCGCGATCCTCGAAAGCGCATCCTTTATTTACACGGCGCCAAGGCTCTGGGGCTTGAGCTTGAGGATGATTGCGCGCAGCTCATGCGCACGCCGCGTTATCGCGCTCTGTTTGATAGAACCAGCTTCAAAGAAGAGAAAGGACGTCTTGTGACAAACTGTGGCGGAGGACGTCAGTTCATGCCTATTATGGGCCGCCTCACTGGCCTTGGAGCAGACATGATTATTATTGATGATCCAATGAGTACTGCAGACGCAAATGACAAGGGCGCTCGCAAACGCCTAAACCGCCAGTTTGATGAAAATGTTCTTCAGCGCCTTGATGATAAAGAGCGTGGCTCGGTAGTGCTGCTCATGCAGCGTTTGCACGAGAATGATCTAGCCGGACATCTCCTTGCAAAGAATGAAGGCTGGGTACATATCAATCTGCCCGCCATCGCGATGCAGGATGAAACATGGACGCTCCCTCACGGTTATAGCTACACGCGCCAGGTAGGCGAGGTTCTGCACCCCGAACGAGAGTCGAAGGAACAGCTCGCTGAAACACTTATATCTATTGGTGGCTATGCTTTTGCTTATCAATACATGCAAGGTGCCTATAAGCCGCGCTTTGGAGAATGCGGTGAAGGTGGTGTCTGGCTGGATCCGATGAGAGAAGGAGAGTTTTATGACATGGAAAAAAACACAAATCTCAACGGCTTGTTCAGGTTGAGCGAATTACATTTCATGCTGCCCCGTATATTCGGTATTGGTGAAGATCCTATTCCACCTAATGCGCGCGATTGCATGACCGAAGAAGAAATGAATTACAATTTAGCGCGCCAGAGAGAAGTTATGCTTGAACACCAGCGCAAAGTGGCAAGCGGCGAACTCGAGTATTAAGACTGGACTTCGCTCGGCAAGGAAGCGTGTATGGAGCTTAAATAAAGGAGCTTCATATGCATAAGAAATTAGAGTTATCAGAGCTGCGCAAACGGTGGGAAGAGGTTTGGGGCATGCAGCCCCATAAAGGAATCGGACGCACGATGCTCGAAAAGAGCCTAGATTATAAGAACGAGGGCGGTTTAACGCCAGAGCAGGAAGCACGGCTTGAACAGCTTATCAAGCAATATAAACGAAACCCGCGCAGCTTTGATGAAAGGTGCGTATCTCTTAAGCCCGGCACACGGCTCATCAGAAGTTGGAAGGGCAAGCGCCATGCCGTAACTGTGAAGGCGGATGGCTTTGACTATCAGGGACAGCATTACACTAGCCTGTCGCAGATCGCTAACGACATCACTAACAGCAGGTGGAACGGGCGTGTGTTTTTTGGAGTGAAGTGATGTTAACGCCTCATTCAGAGGCTTTTGAAATTTGATGTTTTAGTAATGGTGATAGTTCATCAAATACAATACCTGATATTATTTTCAGCTGCTCTTCAGTTGGTGTTTCTCCCTCATCAATACCACACGCTCTAAACCCTTTATCAATAGCTTGTAAGAGCACTTTCTCTCTTTCAAGTTTGTAATTGCGGCTTTGAGCATACGCGATTACTTGCTCAAAAACTTCTTGCATAGAACCCTCTGGAATTTTCTTATAGTCATAAGATTCAAGTATTTCTTCAAGATCCAAAGTAAAGTTTACTTGCACCGTTTCTTGTTTTCCAGAGATAGGGTCTATGGCATAAGAATGCGAAAAATCTTCGCCAACATAATTACTTGATAGGAGCGATACCATCCTATATGCTCCGAACAACTCTATATACCCTACAATGTTCCCTGCGTTTTTATCGCCTTTCACAAAAACACAATGTATAGGAGCACCAGCTCTACGGTTATGAATTAAATCAGTTTCATAATAGTAGCCGACAGGAATGTTTCCTCCTTGGTCTAAAAATTGGATAGCAACATCACAATTATCAACACTAACACCAGCATCAAATACTACAGCTAGCAAAGACTTGACGATTGCCTTCATTGAAAGTTCATTTCCAAAATTTAATGAAAACTTATACATACCTTGAGGAAAACTGGACTCTGTTTCCAACATTGAAAGAGCCTCTTCAATATTTAATGTGGGAAATTTCTTTTTTTTCTGACGTAAGATTTTTTTCAACTCGCTCTCGTCACGAGCTTGAATAGATAGTGATACTTGCTGACCATCGACCTCTTCAAAAACATACGGGCGGTCTTTCTTAACAATCCCCCCAGCATGATATCTAACTGTGTCACCTGCTGTTGTTTCAACACTAATTGGCGGTGAAGAGCCCCTTTCCCTACTAATATTGCATATTAAACAAAGAGCGTTTAGTTGTTTGGTCAGCTCAGCGTCCCAAGTACGACCTGTTTCACTATTGCAGTTCTTACAGATAAAGCCTTCTATCTTTTTACGACCGCCGATAGCATTTGGAATAATATGTTCTTTAGTCTTTTGATCTTGTGTAATTATATTTCTACATATGGTGCATTTCATTTTTTTGCCTAATTCACTCGACTTCTCCTGTAAAGGAAGCGTGTATGGTCATTATGAAGACCATAACAAAAAACTGTGCGATATACTGCAGGAAAAGTTCGGATGAAGGGCTGGATCAGGATTTCAACACGCTTGATGCTCAGCGTGAGGCTTGCGAGGCCTACATCGCCAGTCAGCGTGCGGAGGGGTGGATGCTCATCAAAACGCAGTATGATGATGGCGGTTATAGCGGCGGCAATATGGATCGCCCAGGCCTGCAGGCTCTGCTCACTGATATCAAAGACGGCAAGGTCGATACAATCATCGTTTACAAGATTGACCGCCTAACGCGTAGCCTAATGGATTTTGCCAAGCTGGTCGATATCTTTGACGAACATGGCGTGACCTTCGTCAGCGTAACACAGAGCTTTAACACCACGACCAGTATGGGGCGGTTGACCCTGAATGTGCTACTCAGCTTCGCGCAATTCGAGCGTGAAGTTTCGGCCGAGCGCATCCGCGATAAGATCGCAGCCAGTAAAAAGAAGGGCATGTGGATGGGTGGAAATCCTCCGATTGGTTACAAGGTTCGAGATCGCAAATTACTCATCAATCCTGATGATGCCAAAACCGCACGGATGATATTCGAGCGTTATCTGGCGCTTGGCAGTGTCGCGGCTCTCAAGAAAGAGCTAGATGAGCGCGGCATCATCAGTCCTGTACGTATATCAAAGCGCGGGCACAAAGTTGGCGGCCAAGCTTTTAGCCGCGGTGCACTTTATAGCACGCTTGGCAATCCAATCTATGTCGGTAAGGTACGGCACAAAGACCAGATTTATGACGGCCAGCATGTGGCGCTCATTGATGAGGAGCTGTGGGATCGCGTTCAGAAAAAGCTCTCCGATCAAGCCGTAACTCATAAATCTCATAAGAAAGCGCGTGATGTGAATTTACTCAAAGGCTTGCTGTTTGATCCAGATGGTAAACCCTATAGCCCGAGCCATACCAAAAAAGGCGGCAAGCGTTACCGCTATTATATCTCTCAAACCTTGCTGCAATTTGGTGATCATCCGAAAAGCGCGATGGCACGGCTACCCGCGCATGAGATTGAGCAGGTGATAACAGATACGATGCGTTATAAACTCACTGAAATTCTGGCTCTAGATAGCGTTGAAGACCATGGTCTCATTGCTCATATTAAGCCCTCAGCTATGCCCGATGCTATGCTAATCGATTGTGTGAACCGTATTACGGTGATGCAGGATGAACTGCTTCTGGATATCAATCCTGAGACCATAAGGCAAAACATACAAACTCATATCGATCTTCATATCCCGTCACGGTTTGAAGCGTCCACACATACTATGAGCGTTCCCTTCTCTACCCGCCGCACATATAAAGGGTCTGTAATTCTTATAGCTGATACGACTGATCATGATCCGTTTGACTTGCCGCCCTATCAGCTTCGCAATCTAATACGCGGCGTTATGTGGCGAGACGAGCATTTCTCCGGCACCACCATCAAGGACATTGCCGCCCGCGAAAATCTATCCGAATCCGGTATTCGCAAAATCATTATGGCCAGCTTTGATATTCTCCAAGCTGCATAATCAAAATTCTATGAAAATTCACACTCACAGCCAACGCACGCAAAAATGCGTCCTAGAGAATTTCGGCTGTTTTGTGATGATTTCAGATATTCTCTGCGTGCGTTCGAGAAGGCATATACGCAAAAGCCCGCTGTTTGCGGGCTTTGTGGGGAGCTTTTCTCCCTGTGCGTCAATTTAAAGACCAAATGGTGGTGGGGGTAGGATTCGAACCTACGTAGACTTTCGTCGTCGGAGTTACAATCCGATGCCTTTAACCACTCGACCACCCCACCATCGGGTTTGTCTGGCGTGTTTGCTTTTTAAAGGGCGTCATGCGCTTCTTCTCAAAAAACAAACCCGTTTGACAAACGAGCTGCACGATTAAAAATCGTAGGCGTAGAAAAGAGATTTTTACCTCTATTGTCAAGTATGTATTTTACTTTCCCGTAAAATAAAACACATCTTGAGGACAGATTTAGAATTGAAAATAGATAAACTCGCTATATACGCCTGCAAATATATAGAAAATTGACATGGCTAGCCCCAGCGCCGTCAGGATATAAGGGATAAAAACTCTTGGCTCCTTGAGGCCCGAAGCCTTTTGAAGGGCTGTTTCTAGGCGCTCTTTAATATAAATCGTATTAGGCAGGCACCAAATAAGAATGATCTGCGGTAAAAGCATCGCCATATAAATTGGTA
This sequence comes from Micavibrio sp., assembly GCA_002687495.1. Taxonomy (GTDB): domain Bacteria; phylum Pseudomonadota; class Alphaproteobacteria; order Micavibrionales; family Micavibrionaceae; genus TMED27. The sequence continues at coordinate 7,499 of NZAJ01000069.1, forward strand.
GCGATATTATAAGCTCAAGCGCGTCCTGAAGGGTAATGGGCAGTAAGTTCATATAAATATGAAGCGCCCCTTGGAACGTTTCAGCCCTGAAGAAAATCCAAGCCAAAGTCACGGCCAGAAAGGTCACGGCTATTTTTAAAGCGTTATTAGGGAGCAGCTCCTTGCCCCGTCTTTTCGCGATATAATTGCTGAGATGGTTTATAATTAAATATAAGCCATGCAGGCCGCCCCAAATGACAAAATTAAAGCTTGCGCCGTGCCATAACCCACCAATGAGCATCACGAGCATGAGATTTATATAGCGCCTGTTCTTGCCATGACGGTTGCCGCCTAAGGGAATATAGAGATAATCCCTTAAGAACTTAGACAATGTGATATGCCATGTACGCCAAAAAGAAATTATATCTTTTGATTTATAAGGCGAGAGAAAATTCACAGGCAGCTTAAGCCCTAGCATAAGCGCAAGACCTATCGCCATGTCGCTATAGGCGGAAAAATCTAAATATATCTGAAAGCTATAGGCAAATACACCAAACCATGTATAGGCTGTGTTGATATCCAAACCATATTCAGCGCGCGCAAATACATCTGATGCATAATAAGCCGCATTATCGGCGAGCAGCACTTTTTTGGATAGGCCAATTGTAAAGACTATCAGCCCCAAGATGACCTTATTCCAATCTAGTTGGCCAAAGCTTTTGCTTAGGAATTGATAAGAAATTTCTTGAAAGCGAACAATAGGGCCAGCTATGAGCTGCGGGAAAAATGACACAAAGAGCGCATATGAGAGAAAGTCCTTCTCTTTGATTGAGCCTTTATAACATTCCACCAAATACGAGATTTGCTGAAAGGTGAAAAAAGAAATGCCCAAGGGCAAAATGATGTGCTGTAAAGGTAGCGAAAGTGAGAGCGCTTGATTGACGGTCTCGATGAAAAAATCCATATATTTAAAATATGCGATACTTAAGAGATTTGCACTCACCCCCAGCGCTGCAAGCATTTTTGAGGGATTGCGCTGTAAGCATTGCCCAAGCGCATAGTTAGCGATGATAGAACCGCCGAGCAATAACAGATAGATTGGGTTCCATACGCCATAAAATATCAATGAAAATAATAAAAGAAGCGCTATGGCTAAGCGCTGTGAAAGCCTAGCAGCGAGATAAAAACCCACAACGCAAAGCGGTAAAAAGATCAATATAAATTCTAGTGAGTTAAATAACATGCGCTATGGGTGAAGTTTTTCTATATATTTACTTATTCTTTTGTATGATGGATTTGAAAATAGAAAAAGAACTTTATTACTAAAACTTATGAGCGTGCGCACAGATAAGCTAAAATATTAATCCTCAATGACACACTTAATTCAAAGCCAAAAGCGTCACCATCCTTTTATCATTTTGATAATGGCGTGCCTTATCTTCATAGCGTTTTTAGGCGCGAGTGAAGTGCTCTTAAGGCAGGTTGTTATCCCGCAGGATAATTTTTATAAGCAGCTCTCATTATATGAAACTCTTGATCAAGATATCAATATCGTCGCCTTTGGCGATTCTCGCATGTCTCAAGGCTTTGCCCCATTAGAAAGTGATCATGCTCTTAACCTTGCCATGGCTGGTGAGAGCTTTGAACAGATGGCCGATAAAATCGATGCTTTCTTTACGCAATATCATGCAGATAATGTCATCATACAGTTAGAGCACCATATGTTTTCTAACTATCGCTTTGACGGGCAGCGCCGTGATTATAAAGATTTTTTCATCAGCCGCTCCGATTATCATTCTTTCTTGGAAACACATTTAGCTCTTCAAGACCCTGTCCTGAGAGGGAAGCTTTTAAAATATTGGAAAAGCTATATTTCCAATGGCTTTAAGCTGAATAACAACTCTCAATATAATGATAAAACTGGGCATGTTTATATTGATTATGAGATGCTATTTCCCCCAGATGATGAGCAAAAATTCCATATTAAGAACCGTATTAAAGAACATCGCTTGCCAGAAAATTATAAAGAGCGCTCCACATGGGCACGTATTCGCTCCACCATTAGCGCTTTAAAAGATAAAGGCCTTGGCGTTTGCCTTGTATCATATCCAGTGACACCGCTTTATAGCGAGCAAATTATAAAGCAAAATTTTGTACTGGATGCCAAAGACGAAATTGCCGCATTAGCGCTGGATCTTGATGTTCCATATTTTATGGATTGGCATATTTATGATAAGCGCTATGAGCTTTTTCGTAACCATGATCATCTCAATAAAGATGGCGCCGCTTTATATACGCGCCACCTCCTTTCAGAGTGTGGCTTTAAAAGCTAAATAAAGCTCTTTTCACTTGGCTTTGATTATGCTTTAAATACGCTCATGACTGATATACATGCACTTAAAGTAGAGTTGAGCAGCGAAATTGAAGCTGCGAATGATCTTCAAAAATTAGACGAAGTTCGCGTAAGCGTGCTTGGTAAAAAGGGGCGCATAACAGCGCTTATGAAAACGCTTGGTGGCATGAGCCCTGAAGAGCGCAAGACCACGGGACAGGCGTTAAATGTTTTAAAAGACGAAATTGCCGCGCTTATCAAATCTCAAGAAGCGGCTTTAAAAAAGCAAGAGATGGAAGAACGCTTAGCAACTGAGACGCTGGATATTTCTCTTGCTAGCCGTCCGGAGCGCAAAGGCACAATTCATCCTATTTCACAGACAATCGAAGAGCTTGTAACGATCTTTGGTGCTATGGGCTTTAAGGTCGCTGAAGGGCCGGATATTGAAGATGACTGGCATAATTTTACAGCGCTCAATTTCCCGCCTGGTCACCCAGCGCGTGAGATGCAGGACACGTTCTTCTTGCCAGAAGATCCGCGTGAAGAAGGAGAAAAAGCGAAAAAGCTTTTACGTACACATACCTCTTCTGTACAGATCCGCAATATGCAAGAGACCATGAAAAATGCTTCTCAAGATGGCGGACCTCCAATCAAGACCATTTGCTTTGGCCGTACATATCGCTCTGACTATGATATGACACATACGCCAATGTTCCATCAGATGGAATGCTTGTTCGTTGATAAAGACGTTACGATGGCGCATCTTAAAGGCTGCCTGACCGATTTCGTCCGTAGCTTCTTTAATCTTGATGATCTACCTGTACGTTTCCGTCCATCTTTCTTCCCGTTCGTTGAACCGGGTGCGGAAGTTGATATTGGCTATATTAAAAAGCCTGATGGCTCCATTCAGCTCGGTAAAGCCAAAGAGGGTGATGAGCAAAAGTGGATGGAAATTTTAGGCTCAGGCATGGTGCATCCAAATGTTTTGAAGAATTGCGGGATTGATCCTGAAACCTATCAAGGCTTTGCCTTTGGTACAGGGATTGAGCGTTTGGCGATGCTGAAATACGGTATTCCGGATTTACGTACATTCTTTGAATGTGATGTACGCTGGCTCAGTCATTATGGCTTTGATCCGCTAGAGCGCCCAAACAGCGCTACAGGGCAGTAGCAAGACGATTACAAATAACGGATATATAAATCGATGAAATTTACATTAAGCTGGTTAAAGCGTGCAACCGGTCTTCATGTAACCTTGAAAAGACAGCGATCCGCGGTGTAAGCGCTTTATTAACATTTAGGTGAGCCGCTCGATTTCACGCTACATATGATGAGATTCTAAGTAATGCCCCACCCTACCAGCCACCTATTGACATAATATGGCGAGACTGCTATAAAACGCAAAGAGGTGATTGTTATGAAAAATTTTATTACTACATTAAAAGCACTTCCTAAAGCAGCCAAGTCATTAAAATGCGTGTTCGAGGCGGCTAGGAATGGCGTAAATATAGTTGATAGTACAAATGCACTAGAAACTTTAAGCAGAAAAACACAGGGTTTTTATGAGTCAGTCCGAAATGAAAATACGAAAGCATCTAAACTCTTTGCTCAAAATGCATATTGGCTTAAACCGGATGGCTCTATAAATATGCCTAACACTTGGGCAGATTTTTTTAATATTTTACAAGATAGTAAAATTGCAACAACGGATCAAGTTATTGAACTTCATGACCCTAGAGAAGAGGCTTCAATAGGGCGTATAAGCTATAAATTAGATATTCTTCATAATTGGTATAATATGCAAGACCCAAGACTATCCAATTTATTTGAGTCTTTGGCACAACTAAATAATGGTGTACATAACGAAGTTCCTTCTCTATTCCCCGCTGGTACGCATACATGGGATATAAAAGGAAAACCTTATACTCTCGAAGTTAAGCGTTAATCCAAAAATGATATCAAAAATACTGGATTTCAAAGGTTTTTCTCGTTAAAGCTATGTCTATATAGTTTTAAAAAGAAGAAGAATTTAATGAAATTTACATTAAGCTGGTTAAAGCGCTATCTAGATACTGATAAATCTTTGGAAGAGATTGCGGAGAAACTCACTGCTATCGGTCTTGAGATTGAAGAGGTTTACGATCCTTCAAAGACCTATGCACCATTTAAAGTCGCTTATGTCGAGTCAGCGGAAAAGCACCCTGATGCCGATAAGCTTAAAGTGTGCAGCGTACGTACACCTGATCATGGACTACAGCAGATTGTTTGCGGCGCGCCAAATGCACGCGCGGGATTGAAAGTTATTTTCGCACCAGATGGCAGCTATATCCCTGGGCTTGATATCACTCTTAAGAAAACAGCTATTCGCGGTGTCGAGAGTAACGGCATGATGGTATCTGAGCGTGAGATGTGCTTATCAGATGAGCATACGGGCATTATCGAAGTTGATGATCAATATGAAGTTGGCACGCCGATGGCGGATATTTTCGGGCTCAATGATCCCGTGATTGAAATTGGCTTAACGCCTAACCGCGCAGATTGCGCAGGTGTTTACGGCATTGCGCGTGACTTAGCAGCCGCTGGTATGGGCACATTGAAAGCCATAGAGAGCGCTGAGCACAAAGGCAGCTTTAAGTCCGCGATCAATGTAAAATTAGAAGATGAGGGCTGTCCTCATTTTGTTGGCCGCGAGATTAAAAACATCAAAAATGGCGCTTCACCAAAATGGCTTCAGCAATATCTGAAAGCGATTGGTCTGCGCCCTATTTCCGCGCTCGTTGATATTACGAACTTTATCAATATGGCTTATTGTCGCCCACTTCATGTTTATGATGCGGATAAGATCAAGGGTGATATCGTTGTTCGTGCCTCTAAGGGCGGTGAAGAGTTAGAAGCCTTGAATGATAAAAGCTATACGCTGGATGCTGGTTCAATCACAATTTCTGATGAGAGCGGTGTATTAGGCTTAGGCGGCATTGTTGGCGGCACATCCAGTGGCGCGGAAGAAGACACGACTAATATCTTTTTAGAAAGCGCGTATTTCGATCCTGCACGCATTGCACGTACAGGGCGTGATTTAGGCGTGAGCAGTGATGCACGCTATCGTTTTGAGCGCGGCGTAGATCCTGAATTTACAAAACCGGCTATGGATCTTTTCACTGCGATGGTTATAGAGCTATGCGGCACTGAAGATACAAGCGTGAGTGAAATCGTAGAAGCGGGTGCGCCGATAAGCTGGGCTCGTGAAATAGCCTATGAACCAGACTATACGCTGAAGCTTGTTGGTATGGATGTTGCGGCAAATACGCAAAAAGAGATTTTAAACGCATTAGGGTTTAGCATCGATGATAGCGGCAAGACATGGAAAATTTCACCGCCATCATGGCGCGGCGATGTGTTCGGTAAAGCTGACATCACAGAAGAAGTTGCACGTATCGTTGGTCTTGATCATTTACCATCTGTGTCTGTCATCCATGATGGCGCGATGCCTGAAAGCGCAGAGACTCTTTTGCTTAGCCGCGTTCGTAGTGCGCGCGCAGCTATGGCAGCACGCGGTTTACAAGAATGTGTAAGCTGGTCTTTCATCAGCGAAGCGCAAGCCCGAATATTTGGGGCAAATGATAATCAAGTCTCAGCGTTGAGTTTGCAAAACCCAATCTCGCAAGAGATGAATGTTATGCGCCCGAGTGCTTTACCGACCTTAATCGAAGCCGCCATGCGAAATGAAGCACGCGGCTATGGCAATGCGGCTTTATGCGAAGTTGGCCCGAGCTTTATCGGGACAGCGCCAGACGAACAGCTCATGATTGCCTGCGGTATTCGTAGTGGCTCTATGTATGATCGTCACTGGGCTGATAAAGATGCTCACCGTAAGGTAGACCTGTATGATGCCAAGGCGGATGCGCTTGCAGCATTAGAAGCAGCGGGTGCGCCGGCTGCCAATGCGCAAGTGAGACGCGGTGCTGCGGATTATTACCATCCTGGGCGCTCTGGCGTTATTGCTTTGGGTAAGAATATCATCGCGCAATTTGGCGAACTTCATCCTGGCGTTTTAGAAGAGATGGATGTGAAGTTTCCAATCGTTGCTTTTGAAGTTTTCCTCGAAAATATTCCAAAGAGTAAAAGCAAAGGAACATCCAAGCCTATGCTTAAATTAGAACCGCTTCAGCCCGTTACAAAAGACTTTGCTTTTATCGTTGATGAAGCTCTGGAGGCGGCAGATGTTTTACGTGCGGCGATGGCAGCTGATAAAAAGCTTATTAGTGGCGGCGATATCTTTGATATTTATCAGGGCAAAGGCGTTGATGAAGGTAAGAAATCTGTTGCGCTGTCTTTGACGTTACAGCCAAAAGCAGAAAATCTGACAGATAAAGATATTGAAAACCTCATCAAAGCGGTCAGCGATATCGTTGAGAAAAAATGCAATGGCGTGCTTAGAGGATAGTAAAGAGTTTTCTATCAGAGCTTTAACGCTCGATGACTTAGAGCTTTTTAAAGCTATTCGATTGCAGGCCATAACTCTTCACCCTGATGTTTTTTTGGATAATGCTGAAAATGCAAAAGAGCGCTCAAATGAGCAATGGGCAAAACCATTGCTGGGATCACAAAAATGTGTTTTCGGGCTTTTTCACTTTGAAAAAATTATAGGTCTCGCAGCTATCTTTCCTGACAAAGAAGAGGCTCAAACTGGCCTTTTTGCCATGGGTTATATTGAGAAGTCTTTCCGGAGAAAAGGCTTGTCCTCGCTTTTATATAAAGCGCGTCTACAATGGGCGAGAGAACACAGTCATTTTAAAAGAATTATTGTTTATCACAGAAATGGCAATGAAGCTTCTAAGCGTTCCATGCTTAATAATGGCTTTAAGAAAATTGGCCAAGAAAATGTCGTTTTTGGCGATGGCGAAACGGATATTAATTATAAATATGAATTAATACTCTAAGCTTTTTATATTTTCTCCAACTCTTGCGCGACGATATCTTTGCGGGAGAGTTTACCGATTAAAGTTTTAGGTAATGGTTCTTTTCTAAATTCGATCTTTTTCGGCATCTCAATACGTGAGATTTTATCTTCCAAAAATCCTTGCAGTTCTTCGGCGTTCATCTCACGGCCTTCTTTAAGCTTAATCCATGCTTTTACAATCTCACCGCGCCTTGAATCAGGCAAGCCAGCGACTATGCATTCTTCAACATTCGGGTGCTTATAAATCGCCTCTTCGATATTGCGCGGATAGACATTATAACCATTAGTAATGATAAGGTCTTTGATCCTATCAACGATATAGATATAGCCCTTATTATCCATGATGCCGATATCACCTGTATGAAGGCGGTAATCACCATCTTTTGTTTTACGCAGCGTATTTTCCGTTGCTTTTGGCTTATTATAATAGCCCTTCATGACTTGCGGCCCACGAATACAGACCTCGCCTCGCTCGCCTAAGGGCATCGGGGTCACTTTATCCTCGCGGTCTATAATTTCTATGACCGTGTCAGGCAAAGGCATACCTATTGAGCCTGCGATATTTTCACCAAAAGTTGGATTGACCGAAACAACAGGAGAGCTTTCGCTTAAGCCATAGCCCTCAACAACGGTACAGCCTGTTTTTGATTCAAACGCTTTTTTGACAACAAGAGGAAGTGGCGCTCCCCCTGAAATACAAAAACGTAATGACGATACATCATATGATCTCAATTTCGGGTGCGCCGTAATTGCATTAAATATAGCCGGTACAGCTGGCATAAATTGCGGCTTTTTATTATGAAGAAGCTTCATCGCATCATTGAGATCAAAACGCGGTAGCGTGACAATTTCCATTCTCGCCAGCACAGCTAAATTTAAGCACACTGTCATTGAGAAGACATGGAAGAACGGCAGCACTGCAAGCATTTTTTCATGCTCACCGCTTTCCTCTGGAGGTGGATCAGGGAAATGAGAATGGCATTGCGCAGTGTTAATAAAAATATTGGCATGGGTTAGCATAGCGCCTTTAGGCACTCCTGTTGTCCCGCCTGTATATTGCAAAACCGCGACATCCTCGAGCAGATCAATTTCAGGAACGCTCACCTTACCGTCATTATTAAGAAAATCATCCAGCTTTATATGATGATCAGAGTTTTTGATCTGTGCGATGTCTTTACCTTTTAGCACTGGAAAAAGCATATTTTTCGGGAAAGGTAGCTCTTTTGCAAAGCTACCGATAATTAGCGTTTTAAGGCGGGTGTCCTCTAGCATATCATCCATTTTATCCAGCAGCATCGCTAGATCATGCGTCACCATAATATCGATTTCACTATCTTCAATTTGATAGACCAGCTCATCATGTGCATAGAGCGGGTTGAAGTTCACGACCGTACAACCGGCGCGAAGAATACCATAGTAGGCAATCATATAAAGTGTACAATTCGGAAGGAATAGACCGACTTTATCGCCTTTATTTAAGCCCAGCTTCTGTAGTCCAGTCGCAAAATGGCAAATTTTCTTTTGTAGATCAGCCCAGCTTGTTTGCTTGCCAAGAAAATCAATTGCTGGCTTTGAGGGCTGTTTTCCAACAGTTTCATCAAGCACGTCATTCATCAAGCGCGGCTTAATATTCATGTTCCAATTAGGGCGAGATGGGTAATTCTCTAGCCAAGGATAGTCAAATTCACTCTTATTTTTTTCAGCCATGATCTTCGTATATCTAATATTTTCACTTTTATAAGTGTACTGTATTTATGCTTAATTTTCTAATAGGGATTGTACGCTTTTTCGCACTGCGCAATAATTTTCACTTAATACTGGTGGGTTTATGAAATGGTGCCTACTATATTCTAAAGATATTGTGCTGGATTTTTGTTCAAGTTTGGTGCACACTTAACCCAGTTTCGTTCGGAACTTCCTTTGTTGCGTATCTCGTGTGTGAATTAAAATTATTAAGGGTGTTGTACCTTGCAAAGCGTTTCTTCTCTTCCCCAGTCTGAGGGCTCAGTTCATCCAATAAAGATGCACCTTAAATGGTTTAACGGCACGAAAGGCTTTGGCTTTGTCGTACCCGAAGATGAGAGCTTTGATGCTTTTATTCATATCACTACATTACAGCAAGCCGGCCTTCATGCACTTGGAGAAGGTGCGATTTTAATGTGCACTTTGTTTGACGGTGATAAAGGCAAACAAGTTAAAGACATTATTGAAGTTCTAGATCAAGGCAGCGTTAATTTGATGCCTGAAGAAGTATCTGAAGATGGTACATTTTCGATGGGCGGCATTGTCAAATGGTACAAACCGGAAAAAGGGTTTGGCTTTATTATCCCTGATGACGGCATGAAAGATGTGTTCATTCACAAAAGTTTGCTTGATAAGCTTGAGCTAGAAGAGCTTGAAGCTGGAACACGTGTTAAAGTGACATTGAAGATTGTCGATAAAGGGCGCGAAGCTGTTAACTTGGACGTTATTCGCTAATTCATTTCATTCATTTATTCTTTAGCATGAACGGCATATATATTATGCCTGTTCTTTTTTGATGGCCTTTTTAAGGGCTAAGTTTTCGCGCAGCATTAAAGCGCAAGGCGTCACGATGAGCGTCAGCACTGTTGAGAAGCTCAAGCCATAAACAATCGCTGTTGCCAGCTGAACCCACCATTGTGTTGATGGCGCGCCAAAAGAAATCTCTCTTGATATAAAATCAATGTTCATTTGAAGCATCATCGGCAGCAAGCCTACGACCGTTGTAATTGTGGTGAGCATCACAGGGCGTAAACGTTGCGCGCCCGTTCTGAGCACGAGCTCTAGCCCGTTCATTTTATCGCCATAGTTTTTCTTTAAATGGTCAAATGTATCAATCAACACGATATTATTATTTACGATGATACCTGCTAGCGCGATGACACCAACGCCGCTCATAATAATGCCAAAAGCTTGTCCAGTTATAAGAAGACCAATCATCACGCCAATCGTCGACATAATCACCGCACTTAAGATTAAAAGGGCGCTGTAAAATCTATTGAACTGCGTCACCAAAATAATGGCCATGATAAAGATCGAGACACCAAATGCTTTCATCAGGAAGTTTTGCGCCTCAATTTGGTCTTCATCATCACCTTTGAAACTTATTTCGATTGAAGGATCAAATTTTTCGCGGTTCGTTTCCATCCATGCTTTGAGCTGCTCTATTTTAGCATGCGAATTAATTTCAGAAGGCACATCTGCTTTGACTGTAACAATACGTCTTTGGTTGCTTCGATTGATGATCCCCACCGCTGGCTTGGCTACTCTTTCCACAAAGCTAGAAAGCGCGACAGCATTTTCACCGCCGGATTGATTAACTCTCAGCTTGTCTAATTCATCAAGTGTACGTTGCTCCTCGTCATGGCGAATTACGATGTCAATTTCTTCATCACTATCATCTGGCCTATATTCAGCAACTTTTAAGCCATTCGTCACCATACGCACGTAATAACCCACAGTGGTTAGGTCTAAGCCGAATTTAGAGGCTTGCGCTCTATCAACTTGGATTTCCCAATCAATGCCGGGTAAAGGCCTACTATCTTCTATATCGCGGAAATCACCGACTTGATTGATGCCTTGCAAAACCAGCTCAGTCGCAGCATCCAGCTTTTCGGGATAGCGCGATGATATTTGTATCTCAGCAGCTTTTGCGGATTGCGGGCCTTCTTTTTGCTTTTGCGTCTCGACAATAATACCAGGGATATCTTTTGTATCTTGCCTGATAGCGTTCAAAATTTCATCAGCAGATGCTCTTGTCTTCCAATTTGTAAATTGTATTTGCAACTGGCCAATAACATCTTCTGCGAGGTCTTTATTACCGCCACTTCCCAAATCACCTGAGCGTGTATAAACACTTTCAATGCCTGGGCGGCCAATCACATATTTCTCGACATCTTTTACGATATTATCTCTTTCATTGACGGCGAGATTTCCGCGCGCATGGACCAAGATACTTGCAAGCTCTGGCTCAACATCAGGAAAAAACTCAACGCCTTTACCGAATTTCGCATAGGTCATTTGCACAAGGATAAGGGTGATAAATGCAGCCAGAAGTACGAGAGCCGGTATCTTTAAAGCCCAAGACAGCACACGAATATATGCCCCTGTAAACCCTTTGATACTGAAGAGGTCTCCTTCCTCAGTTGCTGCGATTTCTTTTTGCATTTTAGGATCATTCGCTGCGCCAGCCTTTCCGAAAAGCGCGCCTAATGTCGGCACAAAAATCAGTGCCATCAAGAGTGACGAGGCTAAAACACTAATCATCGTGATGGGCATAAATTTCATAAATTCGCCCGGAGTGCCCGGCCAAAACAATAAAGGCGCAAATGCGGCTAAGGTTGTCGCAGTAGAAGAAATAATTGGCCATGCCATACGCTGCGATGCATGTGCATATGCGGTTTTTCGATCAAAGCCTTCTGACATTTTCCTATCGGCCAGCTCAACAACAACAATCGCGCCATCTACAAGCATACCTACCGAGAGGATCAGTGAAAAAAGCACAACCATATTGACCGTCATGCCCATGAGAGAGAGCGCTAAAATTCCTGTTAAGAATGCGCCGGGAATTGCCATTCCAACGAGTAATGAGGCTCGAAGGCCAAGTGACCAGATAATAACGATCATCACAAGCAAGATCGCGCTGATGACATTATTTTGTAAATCTAACAGCATTTCTTTAACAGGCTTAGATTCATCTTGCGTGAAAGTCACTTGTAAATTTTCAGGCCAGAACTGCTTTTCTTTTTCAACAATCTCTCTCACCAGATCAATTGTTTCGATAATATTTTCACCGCTTCGTTTAACGACTTCGAGTGAAATAGATGGCTCACCATTTAGGCGTGCAAAGCTAATCGGATCTTTAAAGCTGCGTCTTACTTCAGCGATATCTGCGACTGTTACTACAGAATCCCCAACCGTTTTAAGCGGCATCTCCATAACATCTTTAACGGATTCAAAAAGGCCCGGCACTTTAATTGCAAAGCGGCCAACGCCTGTATCCATGTTCCCTGCCGCGACTAATTTATTAGAAAGCTCAAAGAAATTTAGGATTTCAACACCATCAAGGCCGAAACTTTCCATGAGTTCGGGATTAACAATAATTTCAACAAGCTCTTCTCTATCACCTGCGATATCAGCTTCCAGAACCGTTGGCAGCGTTTCTATTTTTTCCTGTAAATCATTGGCAATCTTTAAAAGTGTACGCTCGGGCACATCACCGTGCAGGTTCACCACAAGCACCGGAAACAAACTGATATTCACTTCTGTTACTTCTGGCTCATCGACTTCAGCTGGTAAGTCTGGGCGCGCTTGGTCTACTGCTTTTTGGACATCGTCCATGGCTTTATCTTTGTTAAAGCCAGCTGTGAATTCTAATAAAACATAGCCACCATCTTGATAGCCGGTTGCTTTCATTTCCTTCACACCTTCGATCGTACTTAATTCTTGCTCGATAGGGCGAATGAGAAGGCGCTCTGAATCATCTGGCGATATCCCTTCCAGATGCATAGAGATATAGATCATCGGAATATCAATATCAGGCGCGGATTCTTTTGGGATATTGATATAGGAAACTGTCCCTGTGATGAGAAGCAGTAATAAAATTGATAGAACTGTACGCGCATGCGAAATAGAGGACTCAATTAATGGCGCCATTATAAAAGCCCCTCACCTTTTGCCAATACAGCCTTCACTTTTTGCCCCTCATTCACAAATTCCTGCCCGACAGTAATAAGACGTACAGCCTTAGGTAGGCCATGAATCCACATGACATCGCTTTGATCGCTAATGATCTCTACAGGATGAAACTCTACTCTACTTTGATCATTTACGATCTTTACGCCGACACGCCCCTTATTGTCGAGCGTGAGCACTGATGGCGAGATGCGATGCGCTTTTTTAGGGCTAAGCGGAATATAGAGCTTGGCTGTTAAGCCTGCTTTGATTTCATTTTCTGGGTTTTGCGCTGAAACGATCAGTCTAAATGTACGTGTGTCTTCATCCGCTGAGGGTGCGATATAAATCACTTCGCCTTCGCGTTCTTGTCCATCTAAAAGAGTTATTTTCGCCTGCTGGCCAAGCTCCAGATCATTAATGCGGCGTTCGCTGACATAGGCACTCACTTCTATAGGGTCCAATTTAACGAGTGTTAAAAGTTGATTTCCACTAAATGCATCTACGTAATCGCCAACTTCTATATCTTGCATACTCACGATGCCATCGAAGGGTGCGATAATTTTTACATTTTTCAAATTCACTTGCGCCAATGTTAATGCTGCTCTTGCAGCTTCTAGATCCGCAGCAGCTTGCGCCAAACGTACTTGAGAATTAAAACCCTTATCCGCTAATTTTTCTGCGGCGTTATATTCAATAACTCTTTGATCTACACGCTCTTTTGCCTCATTCACACGCGCGGTTAGGTCTCTAGCGTCAATTTTCGCGAGTAACTCACCATTTCTTACAAAATCACCCTCTTCTTTTAAAAGCTCAACAATGCGGCCATCAACTTCAGCCCTTAAAGTTACAGTCTTAGACGCTTGTGTGCGTCCGGTAACGGCGATATTATCACTATAATCTTGTTCTCTTGAAACGCGTATACGTACACTGACCCTCTCAGCTTTTTCGCTGGCTTGTGCTGAGTTTTCCTCAGCCTTAGAGCCGACAACCAATGAAGAGGCCAACCAAAGGGCCGCAACAAGGAGTATGATAACTGCAAGAATTTTAGATGATTTCATATTTCACAACCACTTGGCGCAAGGTTTGAAGCTTTTCGCTCTATATTCAATAAAATATACATCACAAAATAGAAAAACGCACCCCCAAAACCTTGAAGATGCGTTCAATCTGTAAAATTATATAGCCGTTTAGTTATTTACGGCTTTCTTTGCCATTTCTAGCTCTTCCGCAGAAACTTCTTCATTTTCAGAAGCCACTTCTTCTGCTTTTAGAATGCGGTTACGTGTCGCAGCTTGGTAAGCGACTTTTGCATGCTCAGGACAGTAAGGAAGGCCTGAAACTGTACGGCATCCACAGAAACCAAAATCTTCATCACGTGGATCACCATCAGCCCAACGGCACTGATTTGCTTTTAGATCAATCAAAGGAATAGATGGACCAGTTTTTTTCTTAACAGCTTTAGGAGCTAAAGCTTTTTCAATTTTCTTTTCAACCACTGCCGCTGGCTTAGAAGGTGCAGAGCTATTCGCTGGTGTTTTCGCTACCGCTGCAGCCTTAGCAACTGTAGCTGGTTTTTTATTTTGCTGAATTGGAGATACGCGGTTTGATAATTTCAAACGATGCGCTTTACCGATAACTGCGTTACGTGTAACACCGCCTAGTTCTTTCGCAATCTCTGCGGCTGTTTTACCTTCGCCCCAAAGTTTTTTTAGCGTTGCAACACGATCATCAGTCCAGCTCATATTTGTCTCTCCCACAAGATATGCAAAACAAACACAAGCCTGCCTTACAATGATTAATAACTATTCTGTTCAAAGATTTTTATACCTTATCAGGCTTCAGAATAATCTGCTATGAGTTTGATCGTTTTTTTGCGTTTATCCACACAGTGCTATTTATTAAGCATTAATTTTGGTGATGATTTTATTCAATCAACCCCATAAGCCTTAGCATTTCAGGCTTTTCCATCCAGTCTTTTTGAACTTTTACAAAAAGTTTTAAATGAACTTGGCGCTCCATAATGCGCTCTAATTCCTCACGCGCTTCTTGACCAATTTTTTTTATTTGTTGACCGCCCTTACCTAGAATAATTGGCTTTTGGCTATCACGTTGCACGTAAATAATCTGGTTAATTTTCACACTGCCATTATCAAATTCTTCCCAATGCTCTGTTTCCACAAAGGTTGCAGCCGGCACTTCGCGATAAAGCCTATTGAAGATCTTTTCTCGCGTGATTTCAGCGGCGAGCAATCGCATAGGCATATCCGTCACTTGATCCTCATCGAAGAGCCACTCGCCTTGGGGGAGATATGCTTCAACTGTAGAAATAATATCTTTAACGCCCTGCTCTTTAAGCGCCGAGATCATAAGCGTTGCCGTGTAATCATAGCTTTCATTTAAAGCTTGTGCTTGCTTTAGCAGATCAGGCTTTTTGACTTGATCTGTTTTATTAAGAATAAGAAAAACCGGCTTGTTTTTTGGCAAACGCTTTATAAGACGGGCGTTATTTTCTGGCGCGGATTTCATCGAAGCATCAACAATATGAAAGACAATATCGCTCTCATCTAAAGCATCAAAAGCCGCCCCGACCATAGCGCGCTCTAATGTTTTCTTGGCATCAAAAATACCCGGCGTATCGATGAGTATCATTTGCGTATCACGCTCGGTGATTATACCCAAAACGCGGTTGCGCGTCGTTTGAACACGGCTAGAGACGATCGTGATTTTTTGACCAACTAGCGCATTAATTAAAGTTGATTTTCCGGCATTGGGCATCCCAATAACACTGACGAAACCGCAGCGCGTATTCTTTTCATTCTTATTCACTTTGTTACTTATCCTTAGCTTTGAGATTTTTCCAAAAATCTTGCGCAACTTGTTTTTCCGCTATTTGGCGTGAGCGGCCTTGCGCTACGATTGGCTCATAGCCTTGCACTGATAGCTCGACATCAAATATTGGTGCATGATCAGGGCCACTTTGCGACACAATTTTATATGTCGGTAGCGCCAAATTCTTTCTTTGCGCCCATTCTTGCAGGCGCGTTTTTGGGTGCTGCGGAGGCTTCACCATTATATCCAAGCGTGTGCCCCAGAGCTTTTCGATTAATGCTTTGCATTTTTGAAAATCGCTATCCAGATATAAAGCGCCAATCATGGATTCAAAGACATCAGCCAGAATATGCTCATTCTCTGCACCGCCTGATTGCGCTTCACTTTCAGAGAATTTAATAAAACGCCCCAAATCCATTTCACGCGCTATTTCCGCGAGAAATTCTCCTTGCGCAAGAGCGGCCAAACGCTTTGCAAGATCACCTTCTGCTTCATCAGGGAAACGCAGATATAAAATCTCAGCAACAGCTAAGCCGAGAACCCTATCCCCTAAAAATTCTAAGCGCTCATAATTTACATCTTCAGCCGTACTGGAATGGGTCAGCGCCGTTTCAATATAGCTTTTATTTTTAAAGCTATAGCCAATAATTTCTTCTAGCTGTTCTAGCGAATTTTGTTGAGGCATTTCCTCCCCCTCACTTTATTGTGCGCGCTCTCGGCGCTTATTATTATCGTTAGCTTCATCACTTGCCCCTTTTAAACGTACAGGGTCAATATCAGAGAATATACGCTCAAAACGAATGCTGCTCGGCCATTTCCAAAATTCAAAAATCCCAGCGCTGCCATTTGTTGAGAAGAATAAGAAGTCAGCACGCCCTACAATATTCTCATAAGGCACTGGTCCAACCGAAAGCGTGACGCGACTATCTTGTGAATGATCACGATTATCGCCCATCATGAAATAATGCCCTTCTGGCACGACATAAAGTTCGGTGTTATCTAAAGGCATATTATCACTTTGCTCATAGATGCTATGGATCGCGCCCCCTGGAAGGGTTTCGATATATTCCATGACTGCTACGTGCGAACCATCAGCGTTTTCCAACTCTCTCATACCCACAGCTTCACGCTCTACGCGTATTCCATTGATATAGAGTTGGCCGCGGCGCAATCGCACAGTATCTCCCGGTAAACCTACTACGCGTTTGATGTAATCAACTGAGGTATTGGTTGGTAATTTAAAGACCAGCACATCACCGCGCTGTGGCTCTTTATCCCATACGCGTCCCTCGAGCGGTGCAATGCCGAATGGAAAGGAGAAACGGCTATAGCCATAGGCTGGCTTATTTACAAATAAATAATCTCCCACTAAGAGGGTCGGCTTCATAGAACCAGAGGGAATATTAAAAGGTTCGAATAAAAATGTTCGTATAATAAGCGCGATGATAACTGCGATGAGAGCCGTTTTAAAAAACTCGGCAGCTTCTTCTTTCGCATTTAAAGGGGCTTCTTTGCCCTCTTCATTTTGCTGCTCTAGCGTTTTTTTATCGGCTTGATCCGCACCGTCAGCCGCTAATTGCTCGGATGCGTTGTTATTTTGTATTTTTTCTTGTGACATATCTTCGCTCATAATTCGATTTTTACATTATTTTTCATACAATCACCAGCGCTAGTTCACTTATAATTACAAAGGTAAGGCTTCAATAATAACCTGCGCTTGGCCTAAGGGTGGTTCATCGGTGAGCGTTAAGTGAATATAAGCCTTATGGCCTGCTGGTGTTAATGAATCCAATCTTGCCTTTGCACCGCCTGTTAATTCTATTGTAGGTGCGCCGCTTTTTGCGTTCACAACGCCGATATCTTTCATGAATACGCCATGAGAAAAGCCCGTGCCGAGTGCTTTTGAGCAGGCTTCTTTGGCTGCGAAACGTTTTGCATATGTATCTATATGTGTGCCCGCCTCACGCCTGCGCTCAGCTTTAGCGCGCTCGACTTCAGTAAAACAGCGCTGAATAAAACGCTGCTCATATTTACCCATGACTTTTTCAACACGGCGTATATCAATAAGATCGCTGCCAATCCCTATAATCATTTCTTTTGCCCTGTCATATCTTTGGCTATGCGGTGTATGCTTTTCTCGCGTACGCGCTTGCGCGCTTTTTTCGCGCCTTTTACAAGCTGATAGAAAATCACATAATAAATAGGGATGCTGGCCACGCCAAGAATATAGCCACCCGCCAGCCATGGCAGAAAAATACGAATAGGGTCATGGCGCATAATATCCCACATCACATTCCAATCGACATGCTCTGGTAAAGTCGCAGATGCGGGCAAGCCAAGCATATTGAATAATGAAGAGCCAAAGCTGATCGCGGCCCACCACATGAATGGAAATGTCCATGGGTTTCCAACAAAAGTGCCTATGAGCGCTGAAATGAAATTACTACGGGTTATAAAAGCAAACGCACCTGCTTGAATAAAGTGTGTTCCCAAGAGCGGTGAGAATGATACACCCGCGCCGATTGCAAGGCCTAGAGCGATATTATGCGTTGTGTCAGATAAACGAATAACACGCATTTTGGTATAGCGAAGCGCACGCAGCCACCCCATAGAGGGCCAGAATAGCTCTTTAATATTTTGTATTATCGTACGTGGGACGCGACGCTGAAACATATGTCACCCTAATCTTTATCTCCGTCTAGCTAGTTATAAGCACTTTAATCTCAAGTTTGAAGCCTTGGAGGAGAGTTATTTTATAATATCTTGCTTCATTGCTTATAATTAGGGATGATAAATAGATGTTTTATATAATTTACAACCCTTAACGCTATTAAAGATTGTTGCACATTATGAATATTCAAGACCACATACGTATCGTTCCTAACTTTCCTAAAGACGGCATAAATTTTTATGACATCGCAACATTGCTGAACCATCCGGCGGCTTGGCGCGAAACAATTGCAAGACTGCATAGCTTAGCCGAGGACTACCAGCCTGATCTTATTATGGGCATTGAGTCCCGTGGTTTTCTTGTCGCAGCGCCGCTAGCCATGGAGATGGGCTGTAGCTTTGGTATGGTGCGTAAAAAAGGCAAGCTTCCTGGGAAAACTTTAGGGCTTAAATATGATCTTGAATATGGCCATGACGAAATAGAAATTCAGCCTGACCTTGTACCAGCGGGCGCGCGCGTACTGATCGTGGATGATTTGCTTGCAACTGGTGGGACGATGCATGCAGCCGAACAGCTTATCCAAAAAGCGGGCGCGAAGGTTGTCGCAAATCTATGTGTCATAGAGCTTGAGGGCCTCAATGGCGCGGCGAAGCTTAGCTCGCCCTTTACTGCTCTGGTTCGTTGTCCCGCTTAACATTTTGAATATCTTCATCAAG
This sequence comes from Micavibrio sp., assembly GCA_002687495.1. Taxonomy (GTDB): domain Bacteria; phylum Pseudomonadota; class Alphaproteobacteria; order Micavibrionales; family Micavibrionaceae; genus TMED27. Next base: position 26,683 of record NZAJ01000069.1, read on the forward strand.
CTCTTTGACTTTTTCTTCTACGGATTTGTCTTCAGCTTGCGCTTGTTTAACCTCTGGCACTTCATCTCTGGCCGCTGGGTCTTCCAAAGCGATTAAGATATGTTCAGATTCCAAATTTTCGAGCGTATCAGGCGCATGCAATACGAGCCTGTTTTTCGGGGTAATATAACCGATATATTTCAGTGAACCCGCTTCGTAACGTGCTTGCAACTTGGCTTTGTTTTCATCTTTACCAATACGTGAAGATCTGAAGCGCCAGCCGCGCATCATCAAACTAGAGATATCCCAATAATCAAGCTCGGCAGGGCCAAAGGTTTGCCCACGAATAGACTCCATAATTTGACGGCGCGTATGCTCTGCTTCTTCATGAGGGAGGAATTGGTACACTTTGTCACGGCCAAATTCATGAATGAATTTCGTACAAATAAGCGCGTTATATGCTGGGTTGTTTGAAATCGCTAAGAGCATGTTATAGCGCGCCAGCTCTAGATGGTATTCTGTTTCATCCGAGAGAATTTCACCATAATATGTTGGGATATCTGCCAAGCGTACTTTTCTCAGCGCATGCCAGTTCTTATCCGCGATAATAACGTCAAAGTCTCTGCCTTTTAGTAATTTTGCAAATTCGATTGCCCAATCAGATGCACCGACAATGATAAGGCTGTCTTTTTCCTTGTAAGCAAGCCCTAGTTTTTTTGCTAAAGGCTTCGCGCTTAAACCATGCGCAAAGACTGTTGCCAAGACAATGGCAAAAGCAAGGGCGACAAGCTGATTTCCATCTTCATAACCGATTGCGACGAGTGAGGGACCTAACACACCTGCAACAGCCGCGCATACAATACCGCGTGGCGCAATCCAGCCCGTCAGCAAGGTTTCTTGCCAGCTCATCCCTGAGTTTATACTTGAGAGATACAAAGTAATTGGACGGATCACGAACATTAATACGGCGATAAATAATATGCCTCTAATATCAATTCCTAGCAAAATAGCCGGATCAATATTTGCTGTTAAAATAATAAAGACACTTGAAATCAGCATGATCGAGAGCGTCTCTTTAAAGCGTTTCAGCTCATCAATGCCATTAACGCCCATATTCGCAAGAGCGACACCCAAAATTGTCACGCCGATAAGACCGAAGTCATGCTCAATCGTATTACACAGGCTAAAGAATAGAACAACTGTACTGAGCAGGAACGCAGGTTTTAAATATTCTGGAACAAGATCACGGTTAAACATCCACGCGATACAATAGGCAAATAATATCCCGAAAAAGACAACAATCAGAATTGATAGAATTGTTGAAGAGACAAACGCGCTTACAACTTCTGTGCCTTGAGAGAGTTTAAAAAATTCATAGCATAAAATAGCTAAAACCGCGCCAATAGGGTCATTGACGATCCCTTCCCACTTTAAAATAGAGGCTGGTTTTTCCTTTAAATTTGCATTTTTAAGAAGCGGAATAATCACTGTTGGCCCTGTGACAATGAGCAAAGCCCCAAAGGTTAGTGAAACCGGCCAACTTAAACCCGCCACATAATGGCCAGCAATCGAGGTTAAAACCCACGCGATAGGCCCGCCGATAAAAATAACTTGAGATACAGAGCCTTTCGCTTGTCTAATTTCCTTAAAGTTCAAGCTTATGCTGCCTTCAAAGAGAATAATACCAACTGCAAGCGAGATGACGGGCTGTAACAAATCTCCGAGCAATAATGACGGATCAACAACATTGAGAATAGGCCCCGCTAAGAAGCCCCCCAAGAGCAAGAACACAATAGCGGGGATTTTGGTCCACCACCCCAGCCATTGTCCGGCTATAGAGAAAAATACGATCCAGGAAATTTGAGATAAGACTTCAATCATCACCATAGCCTACACTGCGAATTAAATAAGTAAATAAAGAAATCATATTAGCGGTCGTTTCTTTTTTGCCAGAGAACATCACCGTATTCATTCGTGTTTTTTACCGCTTGGTAATGATTTTTGTGTCATACTGGGTATTGTATACAATATAAGCACGAACGAATATATTTTTATATTATGAAGAGCATATTCTTATCACTATCGATAATTATAAGCGTAATGAGCATTTTCACAATTTTTGGTGCTTTACCGCATGTGAATGATCAAAAATATGATTATGCTGTTATCTTTAAGCCCGGCACTGAACTGCTTGAAAGCTATCAAAAGATAGTTGATGCTGGTGGGACACCCATTCGAAGTGGTCAATATGACTTCATCATTCTTGCGAGTTTCGAAAGATACACCGATTTAGAAAATGCTTATAAAAACGGTGCACTGCTTATCTTAAACCCTGCCATCACAGGCGGGTGCTATATCCAGAGTAAAAATAAATTTGTAACCACTTAAAAACCCAGTGAGGCGTAGATGAATTTTAATGTTTTAAACACCAAGCATATCGAGAGCACATATAGCGGCCAAAAAAGTATCGTGATATTCGTCTTGGCTCATATACCGCTCTATATTATCTCCGCACTTATTCTTGATTTTGCTCTTATTCCTTCAATTATTATGCAAGGTATTTTATCGGCATTAGCCGTGATTGGTTACAAGCTCTATAAAGATAAGTTATTCGGATTAGACCTTTTAGCGATTGCTTTGGCGGCGACGCCAGCCGTTTTAGTTTACCAAATGAGTGGGCATACATGGCAAATTGATGCGCATATGTATTTCTTCGCAGTGCTTGCTATTACGACCGCCTTAAAATCTGTCCGCGCTGTGATTATGGCCACATTAGTCATTGCGGTGCATCACCTCTCTTTAAATTTCCTCATGCCAAGTGCGCTTTTTTACGGCGGTGAATCTGATCTCGTTCGCGTAATCTTTCATGCTGTTATTGTGATTATTGAAAGCGCATTTATCGCCCTTACTATTATCAGTGCCAATACTTCTGATAATCGAGTAGAAAATGAAGCGAATATGGCGAAAGAAGCTTTGGCGCAAGCTCAAGACGCGAAATCTGCTCAGGAAAAAGCCGAGCGTGAGCAGGAAGAGAAAAAGCGTATTGAGATGCAAGAACTGGCTCACTCCTTTGATACGCAGGTTGGCGATTTAATCAAAGCGTTAAGCTCGTCTTCTGAAAATCTACAGTCTGCGGCTGGTAATATGAATCAAATCGCAGAAAAAACCATGAATGCGAGCAAGACTGTGAGTGAAGTTTCGGTCACAGCATCAAAGAGCGTAAATGATGTTGCAAGCGCGATGCAAGATATGACTGAAAATAGCCGCCTTATTTCTTCGCAACTTTCTTCAACAAAAGCAAAATCGGCCGATACGGCTCGTAATGCACAAGAGGCGAATGCGACGATCGGTGATCTCAATCAACTCGCTGATAATATTGGTGAGGTTGTGATTGCTATTCAGGACATTGCGGAGCAGACAAACTTACTAGCGCTCAATGCAACAATTGAAGCGGCGCGCGCTGGAGAGGCTGGTAAGGGCTTCGCGGTTGTTGCAGATGAAGTTAAAAAACTTGCAACAGAAACTGCACAAAAGACTGAAGAAATTAATGATCGTATTACACGTATTCAAGATGCAACAAAGAATTCTGTTGATGCGATGGCTTCTGTTATCAAAAATATTTCTGAAATCGATGAGTCCGTCATTAGCATCTCAGAAGCTGTAGATAAACAAGATAGTATGACCTCACGCATTACCAGCAATATATCCGAAGCGTCTCAGGGCTCTGCACAAGTCAGCAGCATTATCAGCGAAGTCAGTACAGACGCACAACATGCCGGAAACTCAGCGAGCAATGTTTTGAATGCATCAAAAGATATGCATGATCTTTCAGGCAAGTTGAGACATTCAGTCGATAGCTTCTTAAAATCAATTCAAGCTGCTGGATAAAAATACGCCTGCATGGTATCGTTAATCCTCGCTCATAAAATCTGAGCGGGGATTTTTTTTGGAAGAGCGTCTTAGTGTCGTAAGAAACGAGCGTTCCCGCAGCTTCCCAATAGCTGATGTGCTTAACGCCCTTTTGAGCGCTCAACATTTGTAATGATTGGCGTAGCCCTTAATGCTGCGATAATATTATTTAAATGCTGCGTATCGGTTACATAAACATCGATAAGGATTTCCCAGAAATCAATTGTTCTACTGGTGATTTTTAAGTTGGTAATATTACCGCCATTCACGCCGATTACAGTTGAGAGTGTACCGAGCGCACCCGCTTCATTTTGGAAGGTTACATCCAAGCGCCCTACATGCGCTTCTGGGGTATCGCCACCCTCACCCCAAGACACATCCAGCCAGCGTTCAGGCGTATCGGCAAATGTTTCTAAGGTCTCACAATCAATTGTATGGACTGTTACGCCCTTACCTGTTGTTACAATACCAACAATTCTATCACCTGGTAGCGGGTGACAGCATCGCGCAAAATGCACTGCCATGCCTGGGATCAGACCCTTAATCGGCATAGGTGCGTCAGTGCCCGTCAATGGCTTAACAAGTACAGCCTTATCCATATCGCCGCTTGGGCGCTTAACCATTTGTGTGTTATGGGCTGGGAATATTTCTTTAAAGACGTCGCGTGCGACAAGCAATCCAGAGCCAATCTTGGCGTAGATGTCATCAGGAGAGTCGAGTTTATATTTCTTGACGACGGTTGAGACTGGTTTATCACCAAAATCATAACCTTCTTGGCGGAAGATCTTTTGCAACATCGCGCGGCCTAGCGTGATATATTCATCGCGCTGCTGATTACGAATGAATTTAC
>NZAJ01000070.1 GCA_002687495.1 Micavibrio sp.
GCTTTGATATCGTCAACGGGCACGAAGCGATACATGGCGGCGACTGTGTATGGGGCGTTGCTTAGTTCTGTCATCATGAGCGTGGTTTTATGCTTTTTTTTTCAAAATTTCAAGAAAATTGTAAAGGGTGATCCTATTCTAGTTAAAGGCGTTTTTTAAATGTGCGTAGAGTTGTTGTAAATCGCGCTTTTGTGGGGCGTTAATATTCCATACGATGCCGATGGTTCTTTTGGGTTTTGGCGTATCGAAATTGGTGATTTGGATGTTGCTCGGCATAGGGGCGTTTTTGACGACCATGTCAGGGAGTAATGTTACACCAAAGCCGTGGCCGACCATTTGTATGAGGGTGGCGAGGCTGGTGGCGCTAAAAGTTTTTCGGCGTGATGGAATTTGAAGTTCGCAGGCGGCTAAGGCGTGATCGCGCATGCAATGCCCTTCTTCTAGGAGGAGAAGCTCTTCGGGTTTGATGTCATTAATAGAGAGGCTTTTGGGTAGGAGCTTGTCTTTTGGGGAGGCAAGGTGAAATTCCTCTTCGAAAAGTTGGTGATGCTCTAAGCCGTCTGTTTCGAATGGGAAGGCGAGGATAGCGGCTTCAAGTTGACGCTTATGGATTTGTTCGACAAGTCTCTCGCTGATGTCTTCATAAATTTGAAGCTCTAAAGACGGGTAATGTGTTTGCAGATCGGGTAAGATATCGGGCAGTATATAAGGCGCGATGGTCGGGATGACGCCTAGGCGGATGGTGCTGCAAAGTGGATTTTTTTGTTCTTTTGCTTTGCTGACGATATTATCGACATCTGTGAGGATAGAGCGTGCTTGTTCAGCGACTTCTTGTCCTAAGGCTGTGAGGTTGATCTTTCTTCCCATGCGGTTGACCAGTTGTTGATCCAGAACTGTTTCAAGGTCTTTTATGCCGGCGCTGAGTGTTGATTGAGTGACGTTACAATATTCAGCGGCTTTGCTGAAAGATTGTTCATTTTCAAGCGTGATGAGATATTCAAGCTGTCTGATTGTTGGGCGCGGCATATCTTAGTTTTCCTAGTCTAAAATTACTTTGTATCGTTTTTATCTTGGGTGCTCTATTTTATCAATAGATTTTTTCGATAGGTAATAGTGGGATTTACCATTGGTTTTTTGTCTTAAAAGCTTTCAAACTTAATATATCAAGAATTTATTTTTAAGTGATTCACTAGGAGGAGAAATCTATGTCTAAGTCCAAATGCCCTGTAATGACTACATCAGCGGGGAATCCTGTTGCCGATAACCAAAATAGTTTAACAGCTGGCGCACGTGGTCCTGCGCTTATGCAAGATGTACATTTGATCGAAAAATTGGCGCATCAGAATCGTGAGCGCATACCAGAGCGTGTTGTGCATGCTAAAGGGTGGGGTGCTTACGGTACATTAAAGATTACGGAAGATATTTCCAAATATACCAAGGCTAAAGTCCTGCAAAAAGGCGCTGAGACGCCAATGATTATTCGTTTCTCGACTGTTGCAGGTGAGCAAGGCGCCGCTGATGCTGAGCGTGATGTGCGTGGTTTTGCTATGAAATTTTATACGGAAGAAGGTAACTGGGATCTGGTTGGTAACAATACACCTGTTTTCTTTATCCGTGATCCTTTGAAATTTCCTGATTTTATTCGTACGCAGAAACGTCATCCAAAAACAAATCTGCGCAGTAATACTGCAATGTGGGATTTCTGGTCTTTAAGCCCAGAGAGCTTGCATCAGGTGACTATTTTGATGTCAGATCGTGGATTGCCGCAAGCGCCTATGTATATGAATGGTTATGGTTCGCACACTTATAGCTTTATTAATGAGCAAGGTGAGCGTCATTGGGTTAAATTCCATTTCAAAACACAGCAAGGCCATAAATTCCACACAAATGCTGAAGCGAATGAAATTATTGGTAATACTCGTGAGAGTTACCAAGAAGCTTTATTCGGCACGATAGAAGAGGGTAATTATCCTAAATGGACTATGCAGGTTCAGGTGATGAGTGAAGCAGAAGCTGAGAAAACATCATATGATCCGTTTGACCTGACTAAGGTTTGGCCGCATGGTGAGTTTCCTCCTATCACGATTGGTGAGTTTGAGCTGAATAGAAATGCTGAGAATTATTTTGCTGAAATTGAGCAAGTTGCTTTTAGCCCTTCTAACTTTGTTCCTGGGATTGGGCCATCACCAGATAAAATGCTTCAGGGGCGTATCTTCTCTTATGCAGATGCACATAGATACCGTCTTGGTACTCATTATGAAGCGCTTCCTGTGAATGCGCCGAAATGTCCAGTGCATCATTATCATAAAGATGGGGCTATGCGTTTCTTTGAGCCAAAGACTGGTAATGTTGATGCGTATTATGAGCCAAATAGTTTTGGTGGTGCGGAGCAAGCGCCTGAATATGCTGAGCCTGCTTTGGCTTTGAGCGGAGATGCTGATCGTTATAATCATCGTGAAGGCAATGATGATTATACGCAAGCTGGTGATCTGTTCCGTTTGTTTGATGATGAGCAAAAACAGCGTTTATTCAGTAATATCGCAGCAGCGATGTGCGGTGTGCCTGATTTCATTGTTGAGCGTCAGCTTGGCCATTTTGAAAAGGCAGATCCTGCTTATGCCGAGGGTGTTAAAGCTGCTATTGATGCGCGCGCTAAAGAAATGCTCGCAGCGGCTGAATAGATATAAACGTAATATATAAAGGCTGGCCTTATCCTAGTGGGGCAGTCTTTATCTCTGGCCTGTCCCTTCTTTTGAGGGGGCAGGTTTTTATATTGAGATGCGTATATTAGTTATATTGATTTTAGCGATTCAATCTTATGATTTGGTATTGATTAAATCGATTTGATTTAAAGGAAAATACTATTGGATTTTGTAGTTTAGGGTGTGCGAAGTTCTAAGCATATTTTAAAACAACTTATCAAAATGGAGATAAAGACAATGCTAGGAATTGGCGATAAACTTCCTGAATTCGAAGTAATGGGCGTAAAGCCAGGTTTTAACTATCATGAAGAAAATGGTGAGAGCGCGTTTGAGCCTATCACACAAGATAGTTTTGAAGGTAAATGGAAAGTTATTTTCTTCTATCCAAAAGACTTCACATTTGTTTGTCCTACTGAGATTGTAGAATTTGCAAAATTGAATGAAGATTTTGATGATCGTGATGCGGTTGTTATGGGTGGTTCTACAGATAACGAATTCTGTAAGCTAGCATGGCGTCGTGATCATGCTGATCTTGATAAACTTAACCAGTGGTCTTTTGCAGACACAAATGGTTCTTTGATTGATGCGCTAGGCGTTCGTCATGCAGATGGTGTTGCTCTTCGTGCGACATTCATCGTGGATCCACATGGTGAGATTCAGCATGTTTCTGTTAACGGTCTTAATGTAGGCCGTAACCCAAAAGAAACGTTGCGTATTTTAGATGCGCTTCAGTCTGATGAGCTTTGCCCATGTAACCGTGCAGTAGGCGGCGAGACACTTGATGCATCTGCTATTGCTAATGATCAGCAAAAGAAAGCGGCATAATTAATGCCTATAAACGGACTGTGTTTAGTCCGTTTACCCTCTTAGTGTACTGGCGCTAAAAACTTCGTAGCGCCAGCACTTTCTAACATTATTAAGGAGATTTTCTATGTCTATTGATTCTTTGAAATCACAAATGCCTGACTATGCGAAAGACATAAAGTTGAATTTGTCTTCATTAGCAGGTGATGAAACACTTGATGCTCAAAAGCATTGGGGTACTTTTTTGGCATCTGCTTTAGCGACAGGGCAAGAAGATGTTATTGCGGCAGTGTCTGCTGAAGCAGCTCAGCACTTAAGTGCGGAAGCGCAACAAGCAGCAAAAGCGGCGGCAGCGATTATGGGTATGAATAATATCTATTATCGTTTCGTTCATCTGGCGAAGAATAAAGAATATGCCACAATGCCGGCAAAATTGCGCATGAATATTATTGGTAATCCAGGCGTTGAGAAGGCTGATTTTGAGCTTTGGTCTTTAGCTGTTTCAGCGATTAATGGCTGTGGTATGTGTATTGATGCGCATGAAGCGGCTCTTAAGAATGAAGGTCTTGGTTCATCTGAAATTCAAGCGGCTGTGCGTATTGCTTCGACTGTAAATGCTGTTGCGGCTGTGTTGGCTGGTGAAAAAGCAATGAGTGGCAGTGCAATGGCTGCTGCTGCTTAGGGTAATTATATTACCACTTATTATTATTTTAAAGACGGAGCGTTATCGTTTAATGCTCCGTTTTTTATATTTTATGGCGTTTTTATTAAAGGGCTAAAAAAGTAAAAAAAACTCTTGCATGATGCTTCATACAGGCGTAAACAATGCGCTCTGAACGACTTAATGGTTATGTAAAAATGCTAATATCATTTGAAAATTACAAAGCGGCTGCGGCAAGTGTTGCATCATATGAAGGTGTTTCTTCTTATGATGATGACGCACGTGCTGTCGAAGCATATGAGCTTTACGCTCTAGAAGAAGATGATGACGATGATCAATTAGCAGAACCAGAAGAGTTCGGACACAATAGAGAGAAGTTAAGAAAGCGCCCAAGTTAGTTGAGGCGCTTTTTTCATGGAAAAACGGTTAGAAAAAGAGGGCTCTGTTTAGGGGCATTTTATGATGAAATTAAATTTGAGAGAATTATTTGAAGAACGAGCTTTGACGAGTGCTGTCATGAGTATTGCTTCAGGATATTTTAAATATGATGAAAAAGCACCGGTTATTGAATTTTCTAAAAACTCGATAGCGGCCGCGGAAGAGCTTAGGTCATTAACTGATCCGGTTTATATTCGTAAAATTGATATCACGGATGTTGAAAAATGGGGGCTTGATGAAGATATGCTGAGTGGTTTGCGATCAAAGCAAACGGGCATTGATTTATATAGCTATGATAAGGAAACAAGAGAACTGCGCTATTTTGATAAAAAAGCAGTCGAAGAGGGAGATTTTATTCGTGGTGCAGATGGGCGTGTTTATATCACGGATGATTTTCTCGATAGATCTACTCAACCTGCAGCTTTCTATGCGCCGGATATAGACCCTGAAAACCCTGAACTTAGTAAGGCCTACTATAAGAAGTTTAAGAAGATTATTAATGCGGCTGATGATAAAGGAATTCAGCGTAATAATGACCACTTTACGCTGTTTAGAGCGGAGGTGGCTGACTTGCCTGAGGAGCTATCTAATCAGGTGAATATTAATACATTTACTGAATGCTATACAAATAAATGTATTTATTATGTTATAGACCAGGAGAAGGATAATACGTTTTCACTAAGTTATTACGTTCCGACGTGGCGAGATAAAGAAAGCTTTATTCCGGCGCCATTAAATGACCTGTTCAATATTCGACGTGTGAAAGAGGTTTTGGCTGAAGGGCTTACATATCCTCAAGCTGTCGATGCGCTGCAAGAGCACTGGCAAGGTGTTGAGCAGCATGATGTACAAATTATTCGCCATGACGGCGCTAGCCGAGATCAGTATGGCAATATTCTACATAAATCAAATGAATTAGAAGTTCGTGATAATGTTTCTGATATCATTGGTAAATCTGAGGTGCTTTATGAAGAAGGGCATAATCTATGTGATGGAGCTCTTGCATCCGCTTGGTATAAAGCGATGCGTGCCGCGCGTTATCCTTTTGAACATTCGCGAGTGCTATATGCTGCTGGTGCGGTAGCAGCCGTGTCGGCTGCTGCTGGGCTAAAGGCGGGTTGGGGACTTGCTATTGGTGCAGCGCTGGAAGTGGGGGCGCATGTTTTTGTTGAAGAGAGAGAGCGTGTTCGAAGATTTTCAGTGGCGAAGAAAGCGGCTCCTGCAGAATATGGCGGGGCTAATACTGCTGATATTACCAATAAAGGTAATTTAGAGAAGAATAAGCCTAAGCCAGATAAAACTAAAATCAATGCTTCGAAAAATGTGGTTTTAAATTTCGATCAGCGTAATTGCATTACAAATCCGCATATAGCCCCAGATGATATGAATCCTGCAAGCTTGAAGAATTATATCGTGAAGGTTGGCGGTATGGGTATTTCTTCTACGGCGGAGTTACGTCATGGCAGTGATGTTGAACAACGCGTCTATAATAACGGTATGGTGCGTACAAAGCTTAAGCTTCAAAATGGAGATGTGGTTTATTTTGCGCGCTATCGTGACGATGTAGTTAAGCGCCCGGATAAGCAGGATATGCCTCCTATTTACAAAGATCAGATGGGGCAGAATATTAATATCGTTTACCGCTCTAAATCAGAGCAAAGTTTGAAAATTCAAAAAGATGTATCTCATAGTGAGGCCATCTCATTGCTAGAGAAATATCTTCAGGATGAGGCCTTTAAGTTTAGCGCTGAAGAAAGATATGATTTTGTTGAAAGCTTTAAAATTCAAATGGAGCGTCCAAATTATAATTGGCTTGATTATGGTGAAGAGCTTGATCGCTCGAATGTTCCATATATGAGCGGTCGTACCTATAAAGCGCCTAACTCTCAGGCTGCTACGCCTCATAAAATGAGACCTGAAATTTAATAGGGTAAGGCTTTACTTCACGTTATGGACGAGGACTTCACGATGCGGATAAGGGATTTCGATATTGTTTTCTTTGAAGGTGTCCCAAAGGGCGAGCATAATCTCGCCTTTCACATTGGTGATGCCCGCCTCAGCGTCTCGTATCCAGAAGTTGAGTTTGAAGTTCAACGAGCTATCGCCGAACTCGGTCAAATGGCAAATCGGAGCAGGGTCGTCGCACACTCTGTTATGGCCGGAGGCCGCCGCTTCTTCTGCCAGTTTTTTAACCTGGTGAGGGTCTGAGTTATAATGAACACCAAACGTCACTTGAACACGAATGAGGGAGTTTCCGTGGCTCCAATTAACAACGCGCTGCGTAATGAATTCTTCATTCGGAATGAGAAAAGATTTGTTATCGCGGGTCACAATTTCTGTATAGCGGGCAGCCATTTGGTTTACCCAACCAAAAGTCCCGTTTTCCAGTTCAATCACGTCACCCGGGCGGATCGATTGGTCAAGAAGAAGAAGCATGCCTGAGAAGAGGTTGGATATACCTTTTTGAAGACCGAAACCAATACCTAAACCGATAGCACCCCCAAAGACGGCAAAGAGTGAGAGGTCTATGCCGGCGGAAGTGATGCCAATGAGAAGGGCGAAAACAATCAGCATGACGCGCAGCACTTTTGCCATGAGCACTTGTGATGAGCGTGAGAGGCTTTTCACTTCAAAGATGCGGCGTTCAGCAAAGCTAGAAGCAAAGATCGCCATATAAAGAAGTGCAAAGATTATAAGAATGCTCTTAATAACAGCTAAGGCGGAAAGTCTGAAATCTCCAACGCTAAAAGCGATGCTGTCGAGCGTTTGTGTTGTTTCGTCTAAAATTCCGAATATGCTGAGCGCGGCAATCGTCCAGATTGTGACGGCAAAGAAATTGCGGATAGCTGCGTTTTTAATGAATTCTAAGGCGATGCGTATGACCACCCATGCCAGTAAAACCTTCATTAATCCTTGGCTAATGACAGTGTTAACGCCGAATGTTTCGGTTGATATGAGCGTGCTTAAAACAAAGAGGAAGGCTAATGTGCTTAGAGGGAAGAGCAGCTTTGTTAGGTTTCGGTAGATTGATTTAACGCGGTACGGGACGTTTAATGAATCTATGAAGGGGCGTAATTTTTTTCCGGCAAAAAAACGGATAAGATAGCCGCAAGAAAAGGCTATGATCCAAATAACGATTTGATACAATGCGTCGCGGTTCCAAACTGCATTTTGTATCCATTCTAATGCAGTTTGGGTTGTTTCGGTCAGTTGCTCAATATCTGTTTCGCTTTGCATAGTATTAATCTAGCGCGCGACAGAGGGGTGATCAAGCGCTAATCAAACGAACAGCTTCTTTAGGGTAGTTCTCGCGGAAATCATCGTCTAAATCATCAGGGCGAGAAAGAAGGCGGAAGAAGATCGGTCCGCACATCATGTCTACAGCCATGCGAGATTCTAGAGATGCACGAAACTCACGTTTTTTGATACCTTGTTGAATACTGAATTCAATCGCATCAATAAGTGGGCTTAAGAATGTGTCTGCGAAAATCTTTTGTGCTTTTGGATCAGCTTGTGCTTCGCTGAAAAGCTGTGCGATTGTTTCCCCGTTCTTGCTTGTCAGAAGGCGGATCAATTTATCAAGCTGCATGATAACCGCTTCAGCGTTATTCTTCGGTGTTGGTAATGGGCTTTGAATGCCAGGTTGAGCAATCAGAGCATCCATAACAACAGCTGTTTTATTTGGCCACCAACGATAAATTGTTGTTTTTCCAACTTTCGCTTTTTTTGCAATAGCTTCAATAGAAAGCTCTTGCACGCTTTTGTGAATAAGAAGGTTGTTTGTCGCTTTAATGATCGCGTTTCTAGATTTCTCGCTACGCGGGCGGCCTTTTCTTGGAGCTGAAGTCATGCTTGTTGTTTCTTTATTTTCCGGCGCGTCTAGATCAACAGTATCTTCGAATTGTAGTGCTGCAGTACTCATTTTTACCTCGTCGGTTTCACTTAATCCATGTTCATTCTATCGCACTCACATTAGCTCTTCCTTAAGGAAAGTGCTATTAACGTCAGGACTAACTGATCGTTTCGTATTTTATTGTGCATTTTGATTTAACCGGAGAATGCCCCGTTTTGTATCGAAAGGCAAGATGGAAAATGAAAAAAAATGCGTCTCTGTGGGTTAAAGTGTTATTTTGAAATAATTTCAATCATTTATTGTAAGCCTTGAAATGTCGTTGGGGCTTTATCGACTATAGTGATCTGACCGTTTCTATAGCTGAGCACTGCTAAACCGCGCTGTGCTATACCATCTGGGCGGAAACGGAAAATACCATCTATGCCTAAAAATCCATTGGCATTTGTTAAAGCATTGCGATCAAATGCAGGGCCGCCAAGATTAAGATCATAGCCGCGGCGTGCTAGCGTTGCTGCGAGGGCTACAGCATCATATGAAAGGGTTGATAGACGTAATGGCGGTTGGCCAAATGTTTGTGTGTAGCGCTGTTCATATTTCTGGCGCGCTTGTGGCGCTGGTGCTGCAAAGAGTGCGCCCTCTAGGTTTTTCTCTTTTGCTAAGGCTGGGTCATCTAAAAGACCTGTGCCGATACGTGTCACTTTTCTAGGTGGAAGATTATTGTGGCTCAAGAGGTTTGCAATCGCTTGCGCTTGCTCGCCACCTGTTGGCATGAAAACAGCCTGCATGTTCGGTGAGCTCTGACTTGAGAATTGCTCGATAGCTGGTGCTAGATTGGCCGTGCGGGCAGGGAAGCTCATGTTATTAGAGATCATTATGCCATTTTGCATTGCTGCTTTTTGGAACTCTTGACTAACCGTTTGGCCATATCCTGTGTCTGGTGCAATTATGCCGATATCTCGAAAGTTTTTCTGGCTGATATAACGCGTTACGCGATCGATTTGGTCAAAAGGTAAAAAGCCCATGATGAAAGTGTTATCTTCGGCTAGGCTCCAATCCGTAGAAAAAGCAATCATATTTACATTACGTCTGCGCGCTATAGGTGCTGCGGCTTTTACGGATGAGGCGAAGACTGGGCCAAGAATGAGCTGTGCGCCTTCTTGGGTTGCGCTTTTTGCGGCTGCTCTGGCGCCTTCTGCTGTGCCTTGAGTGTCGCGCGGTATGAGCTTTAATTTAGGGTAACCAACTTCAAAAAGTGCCATTTGCGCGGCGTTAAGCATCGCGTTACCGAGATCTTTGTTGGGGCCGCTTAATGGAAGGAGAATGGCAATACGGCTTTCGGGGTATTCTTGCATTGTGGGGCCTTGCATTTGCGCAAATTGCGCGTTCTCACCGATTGTGCCGGGAGCGCTTGAGGCTGTATCTACACGTGGGCTTTGCACTTGGGTTTGATAGCTTGGCGCTGAAACGCAGGCACTAAGTAAAAGCAGTGGCGCGCATAGAAAAAGTGCTTTACGGTAAATTTTATTTGTGTGCATGTGCCACTCCCGTTTAAGTTTTATGCATGAGTGATGATTCTAAGATGCAGAGTACAAAAAAAGATAAGGCGTGGCTAGCGCCCAATCAAGACTATAGTGAAGGTGCTAAGGTATTTCGCGCTGGGCTTTATCTGGTCGCAACGCCGATAGGGAATTTACGTGATATAACATTGCGGGCTTTGGATGTGTTGGCGGCGGCTGATTTGATCGCGTGCGAAGATACGCGCGTGACGGGTAAGCTGTTATCTGCATATAGCATTAAAGCTAAGATGATGCCTTATAATGACCATAGTGATGAAGCTGCGAGGGCGCGTATCATAGAGGCTGCAAAAGATAAATGCGTTGTATTATGTAGTGACGCAGGGATGCCGCTTGTTTCTGATCCGGGCTATAAGCTTGTGAAACAGGCAAGGCAAGCTGGCGTTTATGTGAGCAGCATGCCCGGTGCAAATGCCCCTTTAACAGCTTTGCAACTCTCTGCCTTGCCAAGTGATCAGTTTAGTTTTTTGGGTTTTTTGCCAACTAAAAGTGCGGCGCGTAAAGACATGCTAGAGCGCTGGCGTAGTGTGGATAGTAGTTTGATTGCTTTTGATACAGCGCCGAGACTTTTGAAAACGTTGCATGATATTGTTGAGGTTATGGGGGCGGAGCGCAAAGTTGCTGTCACAAGAGAGCTGACGAAAATGTATGAAGATGTGCGTTGTGATGAGGTTTCTCAGTTGGTTGAGCATTATGAAACGCATGGCTTGCCAAAGGGAGAGATTGTTTTGGTGATCGCTCCGCCGGATGCACAGCACTATAGTGAGGCTAATATAGAAGAGCTTTTGTTAAAGGCGCTGGAGACTATGCGCACGAAGGAGGCTGCGTCTTATGTGAGTGATGTTACAGGCGCACCTAAAAAGGAGCTGTATAAGATGGCTTTGAGCCTGAAAGGAGAAGGCGGTGCTTAAACGTATTCGGGGTCAGCTTGCTTATGAAAGAGGGCTTCAGTCTGAAAAGATGGCTGCGCAATATCTTGAGGAGCATGGCTATGAGATTCTTAAAATGCGTTATAAGACGAAATTTGGTGAAATTGACATTGTCGCTAAAATCGACTCTTTGGTGGTGTTTGTTGAGGTTAAAGCGCGGCAAAATTACAGTGATGGGGTTGAGGCAATTGGCGCTAAAAGCCGCAAGAGGATTGAGCAATCGGCTTTAATGTTTATGGCTGAGCATGATGCGTATAAGGATTTGGGGATGCGTTTTGATGTTATGGTTCTATATATGCAAAAGAGTGCTGTGGATGGAAATGCAGCCATGCAGATTGAACATCTGGACAATGCATGGATGGCAGGGTTAATGTGAAGCGTGGTGCTTGGCATCTTATATCTATATGGGCGCCTTAGCTCTCTCTCTTTACTCATCTCGCATTCGATCGAGGAATTTAAAATGAATAATAAATATAATCTCTTGTTACTCAGTGTTTGTGCTCTGGCATTGCCGGGATGCTCTATGGTTGGTGTGGCGGCTGGCGCTGGGGCTACTGTCGGGGTTGCGGCCGTTCAAGAGGGCGGTATAGGTGGCGCGGTTGATGATGCGCGCATTCAAATTCAGATTAATGATTTGTGGTTCCGCTATAGCGTTGAGGCTTTTGCAAAGCTGGATATTACTGTGAATAGAGGGCGTGTGCTTTTAACCGGTGTCGTGCAAGATCCTGAACAGCGCGTCGAAGCAGTGCGTTTGGCGTGGCAGCCTGAAGGGGTGCAGCAAGTTATCAATGAAATCCAAGTGGCTGATAGTCAGGGGATTACGGGCTATGCACGTGATGTATGGCTTTCTACACGCTTGAGAACAGCGCTGACATTTGATCGTGAAGTATTATCTATCAATTATAATATTGATACGGTGCAAGGCACGATTTACTTGATGGGCTTTGCGCAAAGCCGCGCTGAGCTTAACCGCGTGATAGAGGTTGCGCGCGGTATTCCGGGTGTGAAAGGCGTTGTGAGCTACGTTAAGATTGTGAGTGGTCAGGAAAATGTGCCGGCTTGGGATGATGGGCGTTATGCGAATGAAAAAGATTTGAATAATGGTCAGACGGCTGAAGATGTTCAGGCACAATCAAGAGCTTCGGCTGAGCTGGAAAATGGCTATGTTAATCCTGCAACTCTTCCGCCCAGACCGCTCGAGCCTAGTGAGACATCGTCTGTTTCTGTGAAGCAGCGCCAAGGCATTGAAAGCGAAGAGATACAGTGGAATCAGTGAGTGCGATATGAAAGAGCAACTTGATCCATGGTCTTATTTACAATCTTTATCAGATAAAGATGATGAGGCGATTGATCTTGCGAAAGCTGCGCTGGCCTTAGGGGCTATGGAGCTTGAAGGCGTGTCTTTGGAGCGATATATCCACCATTTAAATGTTTTAGTGAAAGATTGCGAGAGCCGCTATCAAACTTATATGGTTGAGGGGCGTGATGACTGCGCGGGCTTGAGGCATGAAATACTGGTTGATATCTTAGCCGATGAATATGGCTATGTGGGTGATAATCAAAGCTATGATGATTTGCAAAATGCAAATTTATGTAAGGTGATTGATCGCGCAAAGGGGCTGCCTATTGCATTGTCTATTCTTTATATCCATGTAGGCCGAGCGCTTGATTGGAATGTGGGAGGGGTTAATTTCCCAGGTCATTTTATGTGCCGTATAGAAATGGCAGGTGAGCGCATTATTTTTGATCCGTTTCAATCTGGACGGATTATGGAAGCACCTGATTTACGGATATTGATTAAGAAAGTTCTGGGGGATGAGGCTGAGCTATCAAGTGATTATTATAATCTTGCGAGTAATAGAGAGATATTAACGCGCCTGGAAAATAATATTAAGCATCGAAAAATTGAAGTGGAAGATTACGCGGGCGCTCTTATTCATGTTGAGCGTATGCGCGTTATAAGCCCTGATGATTATAGGCTTTTGCTGGATGCAGGCGTCTTATATGCTAAGACAGAGCAGGCGCGTGCTGCTATGGAATGTTTGACGCAATATGTGAGGAAAGCGCCGCAGGGGCGGGCGCGCCATGAAGCCGAAATGCTGCTCAGAGAGTTGGTGCAGCGTTTAAACTAAGCGTGTAAAGGCTTGTTGGCATCTTGTATAAAACTCATATTTGTCCCTTGCGAAGAGTGATGCGAAGCCCTATATCTTTGTGTATTGATTTCTTATAGGGGTGATTCCCTCGGATAAAGGAGAAAAGAATGCTCGTCCGTTTTTTAATGATTTTTGCCGTTATGTTTACGTTGGCAGCGTGTAGCACTACAGAGGAAGATACACTGAATACTGAAGTGCCTGTTCGTGAGGGCATGTCAGATGGTCCTTTGGAAGATGTATATCAAACACAGCTTAATGGTGCAGTTCCTGGCTCACAAGAAGACTTGGTTGTGAATGTTGGTGACCGTGTGTTCTTTGGCTATGACCGTTATGATGTAAGTCCTGAGGCGCGTATGACGCTTGAGAAACAAGCTGCGTGGCTTGCTCAATATCCAGCGCTTAGCATCACTGTTGAAGGTCATGCAGATGAGCGCGGTACACGTGAATATAACTTGGCTCTTGGTGAGCGTCGTGCGAATTCTGTGAAGAATTACCTTGTTGCACTTGGTGTAGCGCCGTCACGTATTACAACAATAAGCTACGGTAAAGAGCGTCCTGCTGTTCCTGGTGCGAATAGCACTGCTTGGGCACAGAACCGCCGCGGCGTTACTGTTGTAGATTAAGGTTAGGCTCATGTTGATGAGAGCTTATATCTTTCATAAAGTTAATAAGGCTCGGAGCGTTCCGAGCCTTTTGACTATTGCGGCAATGGCTGGTGTTATGGCTGTTGGTGCATTTGGTTCACAAGCGCAGGCACAATCAAGCTATGAGATGGATAATCGCCTTCGTCGTTTGGAAAATGAAATAGATACTTTAAACAGAGCTGTTTATCGCGGTGATATGTCTGGTGCGCCTACTGGACGTAGTGCGAGTGAAAATGCAGCTGTTGAAGTGCGTATGCAGCAGATGGAAGGTGAGCTTCGTGAGATTCGAGGTCTTTTAGAAGAGCAAGCGCATAAAATTAGAGTTCTTCGTTCTGATATGGAGCGTATTACCAATGATATTTTGATGCAATTGCCGGGGGATATTAATCCGATAAAGCGCGATCAAAATACGCAAGCTCCTGAGGTATCTCAGGGAACGGCTTCTGCCGGCTCTCAAAGTGGTGTGACAACTTACAGGCTTGATAATGGTCAGCAAAATAACTCACCTTATAATGCTGGCGGTTCGCAGCAGCTTGGAACATATGTTGAGTCCTCTCAAGGCAATATGCGCGCTGATGCGCAAAGCCCTGCAGCGATGTATGATAGTGCTTTTGTGCTGGTTAAGAATGGTCAATATGATAAAGCGGAGAGCTCGTTTCTGTCGTTTTTAGAGGCTAATCCTGATCATGAATTGGCGGGGAATGCTAAATATTGGCTGGGTGAGACATATTATGTGCGCGGTAAGTTCGAGCAGGCGGCACGTACTTTCGCTGAAGGGTATCAGAAATATCCTAAAGGAAGTAAAGCGGCTGATAATTTGCTTAAGTTAGGTATGTCTTTGGCTGGCTTGAATAAAACTAAAGATGCGTGTGTGGCGCTGGGGCAGCTAGAAAAGCCTGAGTTTTCATCTGCCGGGGCTTTGGTTAGTCGCGCAAAGCAGGAAATGAAGCGTTTGGGCTGTTAACTGCTCGCACTTTTTAAAAAATACAATTAAATCAAGGCGAGGCATTTTGTTTCGCCTTTTTTGTGGTATGAATTCGTCATGGATATTTTGAATGAGACGCATTTCTTAGAAAAGCTAAGTGCATTGCCATTAGAGGCTGGGCAAAAGATTGCCGTTGCTGTGTCTGGCGGCGTTGATTCTATGGCGCTGGCTTTGGCTTTTGTGAAATGGGGGGATTTCGATATTCATATTTTAAGCGTTGATCATGGCTTGCGTAAAGAGGCGCGCGGTGAAGTTGAGTTGGTTAAGCGATATGCGTCAGAGTGGGGGGCTCGGTTTCAAGCGCTTAAGTGGGAGCATGGCGGGGTCGAGAATAAATTGCAAGAGCAGGCACGGGTGGCGCGTTATGGCTTGATGCTTGATTGTTGTGAAGCTCAAGGGATTAAGCATTTATTATTGGCGCATCATATGGATGATCAAGCGGAGACGTTTTTATTCCGCCTTTGTAAGGGCAGTGGGCTGGATGGATTAGCATCGATGCGAACTGTGCAAGAAATTGAGGGGAGGGATGTTTGTCTTGTTCGGCCTCTTCTTGACGTGCCTAAGGAGGCTTTAATCGCATTTTGTGAAGAGCATGGAATAGATTATGTGCATGATCCATCAAATGAAAGCGCTCAATATGCGCGGGTAAGGTTAAGGCAAGCGCGTGAAGTTTTGGAGGCTGAGGGCTTGAGCAATAAGCGCCTTGCTGTGAGTGCTAAGAGATTTGAAAGAGCGCGATCTGCATTAGAGGATTTGGCTGATAAGCTTTATAATGAAGCGATTTTAAATAAGGATACAAATCGTATAGTATTTGATTTTAAGTTATTGGTACATAACCCAGAAGAATTGATTTTGCGCTGTGTGATGATGGCGATGGAAGCGTTGAGTGATATAAAGGGCTATGGCGCGCGTTTTGAAAAGATTGAGCATCTAGTGCAGGGGCTTTTAAATGAGACTTCTTTTAGAAAACGGACATTGGGCGGTGTGGTCTTTGAGAGGGATGATAAAAACTCTGCGCTAATTATGCACAGAGAAGGTAAAAATTGACTTGTTTTGCCTGATAAAAGGTATAGTTTTTAGTATAGTTTTTCAGGCTTAAAGATAATGAAAGGATGAGCGGCTCGTGAATGGATTTGGTAAAAACCTTGTTTTTTGGCTAGCAGTGGCTTTGGTGCTGTTGTTTATGTTCAATATTATGCAGGGTGCGAATACTCAGAATGCAGCGACAAATGGCTTATCCTATAGTCAATTTATTGCAGAAGCGCAAAGTGGTTCTGTCTCGGATGTTACGATTAAGGGGCAGGAATTATATGGGGTTTATGCTTCATCAGGTAATCGCTTTAAAGTGATGGTGCCACCAAATGAGAATGTTTTTGATCGTTTGCAGGGCACTGCGGTTGAAATTTCTGCTGATAAGGAAAACCCAGAAGAGGTCAGCTTCTTAAGTATTCTAGTCTCTCTTCTGCCAGCGATTTTGATTATCGGTGTTTGGATATTCTTTATGCGCCAAATGCAAGGTAAGGGCGGCGGCGGCGCTATGGGCTTTGGTAAGTCTAAAGCGAAAATGCTCTCTGAAGAAAAGCATGGGCGCGTTACTTTTGATGATGTGGCGGGTATTGAGGAAGCGAAGCAAGACTTAGAGGAAGTTGTTGAGTTCTTGAAAGATCCGCATAAATTCTCACGTCTTGGCGGTAAAATCCCTAAAGGGGCGCTTCTTGTTGGTCAGCCTGGTACAGGTAAGACACTTGTCGCGCGCGCTGTAGCCGGCGAAGCGGGAGTGCCTTTCTTTACGATTTCTGGTTCTGATTTCGTGGAAATGTTTGTTGGTGTCGGTGCTAGCCGCGTCCGCGATATGTTTGAGCAAGGTAAAAAGAATGCGCCTTGTATTATCTTTATTGATGAGATTGATGCTGTTGGTCGTCACCGTGGTGCCGGTCTTGGCGGCGGAAATGACGAACGTGAGCAGACTTTGAACCAGCTTTTGGTGGAGATGGATGGTTTCGAATCTAATGAAGGCGTAATTATTTTGGCCGCAACTAATCGTCCAGATGTTTTGGATCCTGCATTGCTACGTCCGGGTCGTTTTGACCGTCAGATTGTTGTGCCGCTCCCTGATATTAAGGGTAGAGATAAAATTCTTCAGGTTCACATGAAAAAAGTACCTTTGGCACATAGTGTAGACCCTATGGTGATCGCGCGTGGTACGCCGGGCTTTAGTGGTGCTGATTTGGCCAATCTTGTGAATGAGGCTGCTTTACTTGCTGCGCGCCGTGGTAAACGCGTAGTTGGTATGGAAGAATTTGAAGATGCTAAAGACAAGGTGCTCATGGGTGCTGAGCGTAAATCTATGGTTATGAGTGAAGATGAGAAGAAGCTTACTGCTTACCATGAGGCGGGTCATGCTTTAGTCGCTTTGAATGAGCCAGCGTCTGATCCTGTTCACAAGGCCACGATTGTCCCACGTGGGCGCGCTTTAGGTGTTGTTATGCGCTTGCCTGAAAATGATCGCTTATCTATGAGTTTGGAAAAACTGGAAGCTGATTTATCTGTTGCGATGGGTGGCCGCGTTGCGGAAGAGCTTATCTTTGGCCCAAATAAAGTTACAACGGGCGCAAGTAGCGATATTTCTCAGGCGACAAATATGGCTCGCAAGATGGTGACTGAGTGGGGGTATTCAGAGAAGCTTGGCACTATTCGTTATGCTCAAGATCAGGAAGAAGTGTTTTTAGGTCACAGCGTGTCGCAATCTAAAAATATGTCTGATGAGACAGCAGCTTTAGTAGATTCTGAAGTGCGTCGTATTGTTGAGGGCGGCTATAGCCGTGCTAAGAAAATCCTTACAGATCATATGGATGACCTTCATAAACTTGCGAAAGCTTTGATGGAATATGAGCTGTTATCTGGTGATGAGATTAAAGATCTTCTTGCTGGGCGTCCTATTATTCGCGTGCAGGATGATGAGCCAAGCGATACAACGCCGAAGTCTTCTGTGCCATCAAGTGGTGGCGGTGAAGCGCCTCAGGGAGCTTAGTTGCTCTATAACTGTCAGTGAAAGAATAAAGCAAAAGCGCCCTCTCATTATATAGAAGGCGCTTTTTTATATTGGGGCTTTATGAATTCGTTTTCGCTATGCAGCTTGAAGATGAGAGAGCTGTATATTGTTATTAGTAAGCGCTTCTACTGTTTTTATCACAGCTGTTTCATCTGTGAGTTTAATACTGATTTTGCTGTTTTCAAAATCAATGGATTCGCCATTATTTAGCGGATCGATAGCGCTTGCAACTTTGTTGAAATCATCCTTGTTAATGCCTGTAAAATTGATTGTGAGTATCTCATCATCAGCAAATAATTCAGGGGTGAAATGTAAATATGTATCACGCCTTGTTTGTGGATTTTGTACGACAAATGAATTAAGTGCGCCGTTTATAAAGGCTGCATTCCTATCCAAGAAGCGTGCATTATCTGCGAAATGCTTTTGTAATTCGCTAGCCACTTTATCAAGTTTTTGATTGAATTTTTCAGTATAGCTTTCAATTGCAGACATCTTGTCTGCAAAGCTTTTTTGCGCTTGCATTAATCTCGTTCTCCGTAATGTTCTAAACCGTTATATAAATATGCTCCGTTACCTGCATATTTATGGGCGCTGTATGCCATGGCGGGTTTTTATATGCAAGGGGAAAATCAATTTTTTAGGCTTTAATGCTTTGCGTGTGGGTGTTTTTCGGGTAAAGAAAAAGTATGACACGTAAATATTTCGGAACAGATGGGATACGCGGTCGGGCCAATACATACCCGATGACAGCGGAGATGGCTATGAAAGTTGCTATGGCAACAGGGTGTGTGCTGCGTTTGCGTCATCCGGGTCAGCCTACAGGACGTGTTGTCGTTGGTAAGGATACACGCCTTTCTTGTTATATGCTGGAGCAAGCAATTACGGCCGGTTTTTTGGCGATGGGTATGGACGTTATTTTGACCGGGCCAGTGCCAACACCGGGTGTTTCGATGCTTACGCGTAGTCTGCGTGCAGATTTAGGTGTGATGATTTCAGCGTCTCATAATTCATATGAAGATAATGGTATTAAGCTTTTTGGACCTGATGGTCTTAAGCTTGATGATGAAATTGAGCTTGAGATTGAAGCGAAAATGGATAATGGCCTTGATGAGGGTTTAGCTGCGCCTGCTGATTTGGGTAAGGCTGCGCGCCTTGATGACGTATTGGGTCGCTATGCGGAGAGTGTGAAGCGCTCTTTGCCACGGGGTGAAAGCTTAGATGGTCTTAAAGTCGTTGTGGATTGCGCAAATGGCTCGGCCTATAAAGTGGCGCCACAGGTTTTGTGGGAGCTGGAGGCAGATGTTATCGCTATTGGTGTTGAGCCTAATGGGCGTAATATTAATGCGGGGTATGGGGCGACTGATACTGCGAATTTGCAGCGCATTGTTGTAGAACAAGGTGCAGATGTAGGTATTGCGCTGGATGGTGATGCCGATCGCTTGATTATGGTGGATGAAAAAGGCCAGAAGATTGATGGTGATCAGCTTATGGGCGCTTTGGCTTTGTCTATGCATGAGAATGGGACTTTGCAAGGTGGCGGTTTGGTCGCGACTGTGATGTCTAATCTGGGCTTAGAGCGCGCCTTGAAAGAAAAAGGGTTGGAGCTTATTCGCACGGGTGTTGGTGATCGCTATGTTGGTGAGGCAATGCGTGAGGGTGGCTATAATGTCGGCGGTGAGCAATCAGGCCATATTATTCTCTCTGATTATGGTACCACTGGTGATGGCCTTTTGGCTGCGCTTCATATTTTAGCGATGCTTAAGCATACAGGTAAGAAAGCGAGTGAGGCTCTTAGCGTGTTTGAGCCAGTGCCACAGCTCTTAAAAAGTGTGCGCTATGAAAATGGATCTCCATTGGATGTTGATGATGTTCAAAACGCGATTAAGCAGGCGCAAGAAAATCTTGCCAATGATGGGCGTGTTTTAGTACGTGCAAGCGGTACTGAGCCTGTTATACGTGTAATGGCAGAGGGCGATGATCAGGCGCGCGTTGAAAATATTGTGAGCGAGCTTTGTGCGGTGATTGAAAAAGCCAGTTAATAAGCGTAGTGTGCGCGTGATTTGTGAGACGGCTTCATAAAAGAACGGATATACGGAATAAGAGTAATGAGTAGCCAAGATAAAAATACTGCCTTGCTGCCTAGTGGTTTTGAAGATTTGCTTATGCCGCACGCTGAGCATGAGAGTAAGGCTATTGAACGTATTATGTCTGTGTTTAGCGCTTTTGGGTATCGCCGCATTAAGCCGCCTATTGCAGAATATGAAGAAACGATGCTTGTGCCTGGTCCCGGGGCTTTTTTGGCTGATGTGACTTTTCGTATGGTTGATCCACAAAGTGGTAAGATGCTGTGTTTGCGCAGTGATATTACAGCGCAGATTGCGCGCATTGCTAGGACGCGTTTATCTGAAGAGCCTAGAGCTTTGCGTGTAGCTTATGCGAATGATGTATTGCGCACGCGCGCTTCGCAACAAAGAACGACACGTCAGTTTGCACAAGTGGGTTGTGAGATGATCGGGCAAGATGATGTGCAATCTGATATTGAAGTAGCGGTGATTGCGCTTAAGGCTGCAAGTGAGTTGGGCTTAAAACAAGTAACAATGGACTTTGCGTTGCCACGAATATTTGATGCAGCGCTTGAGGCATCCGGTGTTGCTGTTGATCAGATTGATGCGCTGAGAGCTAAGGTCTCAGGGCGTGCTATCGAGGCTTTGGAAGCTTTGAAAAAGCTTGGGCTGAATGATGAGGCACAAGCGCAAGTACAGCGCTTAGAGCAGGTAGTACGTGGTGTAAATGAAGCTGTTGAGCAGCTGGGTCTTGATAATGTGAGTTTGACGCTTGATCCTTTGGAAACTAAGGGGTTTGAGTATCATAACGGCGTTGCATTTACGCTCTTTTCGCATGGTGTACGTGGTGAAATCGGGCGAGGCGGTCGTTATGATATACATACAGGCGTAGATCAGAAAGAAAGC
Source organism: Micavibrio sp. (assembly GCA_002687495.1). Classification (GTDB taxonomy): domain Bacteria; phylum Pseudomonadota; class Alphaproteobacteria; order Micavibrionales; family Micavibrionaceae; genus TMED27. Next base: position 20,765 of record NZAJ01000070.1, read on the forward strand.
GCGATGGGCGTTACTTTTTACATGGATACGATACGTCAAGGAATTGAATTTGAAGATGGGCAAAAACTTATAGCCGTTTCTAGTGATATTGATTGGAGTGAGCTTAGCGCTCTTCAAAAAGAAGGCTTTGTCATTCTTCGTGGCAGTTCGGTTGCAGGCGCAACACATAAATATATAGATGGTGAAATTAAGGAGATCTAATCATGGGTAATGTAGCAGTCATTGGCTCACAATGGGGTGATGAAGGTAAGGGGAAAATCGTTGATTGGCTCTCTAGCCGTGCAGATGTTGTTGTGCGTTTTCAAGGTGGGCATAATGCTGGGCATACGCTTGTTATTGATGGTGTGACCTATAAGCTGCACTTGTTGCCGAGCGGTATTGTTCGCCGTGCAAAGCTCTCAATCATTGGGAATGGTACAGTTATTGATCCATGGGCTTTGGTGAAAGAGATTGAAGCTGTGCAAGCGCAGGGCGTTGCTGTAACACCTGA
>NZAJ01000071.1 GCA_002687495.1 Micavibrio sp.
TGCCGCCAGCGTTCGTTCTGAGCCAGGATCAAACTCTTAAGTTTGAATCCATCGAATCTGCTCAAAAATTGAATTTTTGGTTTTCATCGAAGTAAAAATTACTTCGAAGACCTGCTTAATTTGCTGCTAAAATTAAATTTTAGCTGTTTGTGATTTCTAAAAAATCACGTGCGTCATAAAAGTTATACGCTGACAAATAGCAGTCTTCTTTATTTAAGTGCATTCAATACACACTCTTTGATTAAATCAAGGAGCCAAAGCACTGCTGCCTGCGTATTCCTTCTTTCCTATTCACGATGTTCAAGAACCACTCAGTTCCGGCACAAAGCCGAGCGAACCAAGAAAGGAAAAGCCTTATAACTTTTCATTACTTACTTCGCAAGAGTTTTTTTAACTTTTTTTACTGATGGCTAAAAATACTTTTTAATATGTTTAGCAGTCAATAAAATTCTTATTTTAAAAACTCTTTCAAGACCTTAACAATGTTATCCACCGCGGTGTCTTGAGTGTGTGCGTGTTATACAGAGCTTAGTTTTTCTTGTCAATCATATTTTTAATTTTTTTCTTATTTTTTTTAACTTACTTAAAGCTATTTAAAATTCAGTAAAAAACTAAATTAATATGTATTATCAAGTAGTTGACGCCTTGTCTTAACTCGCCGCCCCTCGAGGCGTGAGGGGATGTATACGCATCTATCCGTTCACTGTCAAACATCTTTTTCATGTTTTTTGCATTTTTTTTACTTTTTTTTAGATTCAAGCAGCCTACCTCTATGCTATAATCGTCCAAAAGCATTACTGAGCAACATTTTCAGTGATTTTAATATAGGAGAAAAAAATTATGCCCCAGCTACCACTTATTATTGCAAGCTTACTAGCCGGCTCAATGATTGCTTTCCAATCGCCTATCAATGCCAAACTGGGTAGCTTAACAGGCGGCCCTCTCATCGCTGCTTTTTATAGCTTCCTAATTGGAACCATCGCATTAGGGGCATTATTAATAGTAACTGGCCAGATACCTAAAATGGCTTACATCATAAAAACGGATAGCTGGATGTGGGTCGGCGGGCTTTTAGGTGCGATCTTCGTCTTCACATCAATATCTGTAGTTCCACATTTAGGTGCAGCCCTAATGATCGCCCTTTTTATTGCCGGCCAACTTATAGGCGCTCTTATTATAGACAAGACAGGCTTCCTACTTCCTGCACCTATAGAGATTAACTGGCAAAGAATCGTTGCTGTCATATTAGTAATGAGTGGCGCCATCCTCTTTACGCGTCAAATATAAGTCGAGATATATAACGATGACTTATATATGTCTTGAAAAAACAATATTGCAAAAAACAGCGATTCATTTATGATTCGCCTTACTCTACGGACACCACATCAGCGGTTAGCACTAACAACAACAAAACACGATAACTAATAGAGGCTACCATTCCTGTTTCTTTAATATTACTTCACATCGCCGGCGCAGTCGCACTCCTTTTATGGGGCACACGCATGGTCAAGCTTGGCTTCACACGTGCTTACGGGACATCCTTGCGCCAAATCTTGCGCCACGGCACTAAGAACAGATTCATAGCCTGCGGTTCAGGCTTAGGGGTAACAGCACTACTTCAAAGCTCCACTGCCGCCACTTTACTGCTCATCTCATTCGTAAAGAAAAGCACGATCCCCCTCTCTATGGCGATCGCTGTCGTTATAGGGGCCGACATCTCGACAACACTCGTAGCCCAAGTGCTGATCTTTGACCTGTCATGGCTCTCACCAGCTTTACTGCTAATTGGTATCGCAGGCCATATGCGCTACGAACACGCAGGGCGCCGCCGCCACCTCTTTAGAGCCACAATTGGTATCGGCCTCATGCTGCTATCCCTAGCGCTTATTAAGCAAGCTTCGGCGCCGCTCACAACATCAAGCACATTACCACTTATATTAGGACCGCTAGAAAATGATCCTATCACAGCGATTCTCTTCGCGGCCATTCTCACCTATGTCATGCATTCAAGTTTAGCAGCCGTTCTATTATTTGCCGCCCTAGCAAGTAATAATATTGTCGACCTTGATTTAGGACTACTCCTTGTACTCGGCGCTAATCTCGGCGGCGCCTTCATTGCCTTTGTCGCTACATATAAGGACGGCGTAGCTGCCAAGCGAATCACCATTAGCAATATCCTGATGCGCTGCATTACCGTATTAATATTGTCATTACTCCTGCCGACTATCATCGAATCGCTCAAACAGCTAGACTTCAGCACCACGCGCCACATGGTAAATTTCCATGTCGCCTTTAATGTTGTACTGGCACTTATTTTCTTACCGAGCGTTCAATGGATAGCTAAATTCGTCGAAAAAATCATTCCAACACCTAAAAATGCAACCACCTCGCCAGCAGAGCCTTTATATTTAGATGATAAAGCTATTGATACACCTGTCGTAGCTCTGGCCGCCGCAGCACGTGAAACATTACGCATGGCTGAAATGGTCGAGGATATGCTGAAGCAAACTATCGACACCTTCAAACAAAATAATGACCAACTCGCGAACTCGATCCGCAAGAAAGACAATAATGTCGATAAGCTTTATTATGCGATAAAACTCTATCTCGTAAGGCTCACCCAAGAATCACTAGACCCAAAAGAAGGCGATCGTCACCTACAGATTCTAACCTTTGCGACGAATCTCGAATATATTGGCGACATCATAGATAAAAGCCTCATGGAGCTAGCTCGTAAAAAAATCCAAAAACAAGAACGTTTCTCCGATGAAGGCTGGCAAGAAATCAAGAGTTTCCATAAAAGTGTCGTCGATAACATGCGCCTCGCTCAGACAATCTTCCTCTCCGAAGACCCAGAGCTCGCACAACAACTAGTCGATAATAAGAAATCGATTCGCATGGCAGAGCGCCAATCTGCACATGAGCATTTCAGCCGCCTCAAAGAAGGCTTACCTGAAAGCTTTGCGACTAGCGCCCTTCACATGGACATCATCCGCGATTACCGTAGAATAAACAGCTACGTGACCTCTGTTGCCTACGCTATTCTAGAAAACGCAGAAAAATATGGCCGTCACAGCAAAAAAAGTGCTGGCCCAGTGACTGAACAATATCAAGACATATAAAGACGTTAAAGCAATCCAGCTTCTTTTAATCCCGCCTCTATATCAGGCGGAATATCCTCTGCATCTGCATCACTATAGACACCGCGATCCGCAGGCGCCTTTCCAGGCTCTAGATAGCGCCAACCCTGAAAAGGACGGCGTGGCTTAGAAAGTGTTTTAATCATGCGCGCATCTTGAACAATCATGCACATCGTTTTTCCATCTGGCTGTTCAACGATTTCGAAACCCAAAATCTTAAAGCGGCACTGAATTTTATTTTTTATAACCCTATAAATTGAGCCACCATCGCGTAAAATTTCATCACCACGTTTGGGCTTATAACGTGTCCAACAGGCAGTGGCTGGCTGTCCGTGATAATCAAAGACCTCACGTTTTTGTATTTCAGCGTAATCTTCAAGAGTTTGAACGCCTGCCACTAATTTTATTAAATGTATACTCATAAAACCGATACTCACATAAATAAGGGGATAGATATAGTACATTTCTTCTCAAACGAATCACATAGACCTATAATAGAGAAAGAAAATTCATTTCTAACGTCTTAATCGAGTCTAGATGTCCTATTCGCGCCTTATATTCATAGGGCTAACAATCCTAAGTGTCCCTGTAACCGTACTCGCACAGTCCGGCAACGCAATAGTTGTGCCTTGGAGCGTAGATAATACAGACGCTCAGAGCAAAATCCGTCAATATGAGAGCTTTAAAACATTAGCAGGCTTAAATGCATCCTCGGCGCAAAGACATTTAACAGACCCAACTAATGATCAATACGAATATTCAAGATTACGTCACCAAGATCAAAGCTTTGAATCAGCAACCTCTAATGACGCGAATAATCTCGCATATTGGCAAAACCCACAAAACATACCATATCTTTACTCACCCATTGAAAAAGCATACTCGTTACGAGTAAACGGCAATATAAAGCAATTTGGCTATGAGATATTCAACCAATCTAATTCTAGGTTAAATGCCTTAGCACCTTTATACGCAAACCAGAGTGAACAGCACATAAACAAACCTTCCGGAGCCGTGCAAGATGATTTCATCCTTGGCGAAGGCGATGAATTATTAGTCAGTTTCTCTGGCCAACGTACAGACACAGACACATATCCGATAACATCATCCGGAATGTTGTTAATTAAAGATTTTCAGCCCATACAGGCCGCTGGTAAAACCATGGGCGATCTAAAACAAGAAATCGCAGACATCGCCAGTAATGAGTATAACGTCACAGCAAATATATCACTTTCAAGCATCAGACAAATCAGTGTACTTGTCGCAGGGAACGTACAGACACCAGGAAAACATACACTTACTGTTTACCACACTATAATTGATGCACTACTAGAAAGCGGTGGCATTGATAAAACTGGCTCCCTAAGACAGATAAAGCTTGTCCGAAAAGGCCAATCACAACAACTTGACCTATACGCCCTCTTTATGAAAGGCAACGCTGATATAGATTTAAGATTACAAGATGGAGACCGCATTATTGTCCCGCCTTTAGGACCAACAGTCGCTATTTCTGGCGAGGTTAAACGACCCGGCATCTATGAAATCCTGCCTCAAGAAATAGACATACACGTATACCCAAGAAAAAAACAGGTGCAAGAGCTAACACTTAAAGACATGCTGGACTTTGCAGGGGGCACACTCAATCCAGGTAATATTCGTTATCTCAAGCTCGGCATAACAGATAAAGGCGACGAGCGCGTCGAGCAATTGAACACAGAAAATAGCAATACAAGCTTTACTGATGGTAGCATTTTAGTTGTATCTCAGGGGCAAGACCATAGAAGTGAATCAATAGAGCTGTCTGGCGCCACAAAAAAACCCGGCCTGTACGCATACAGCAAAAACAAAACTCTCTCAGAGATACTTTCCTCCAATAAAATCCTCAGTGATGACATTTACCCTTTAATTGGTGTTATAGAGCGTTGGAATAAAAAACAGCTCACCCGTGAGTTCATCGACTTCCCACTCAATAAAGTTTTAAATAAAAGCTTTGATAGAGGCTTAAAAGAAGGCGATAAGATTAAACTCTTCACGAATGAGCAAATACAAGCCCTAACCAATGAGCAAACAAGCACTGATTCACTCAACCAGCAAAACACCAACTATAAAAACTTATATATTCAGGCCAGCTATAGCGCTAAAGCTCCTATTGATCAGCTAGATCAAAATCAAAATAACGCTCTTATAACTGACCCTATTCTAAAAAGCTTCCTGCTAGAGCGCTCTAGCTTTATTCGTGGTGCAGTGAGAAAGCCGGGCGCATATCCCGTTTCTCAAGGTATATCTTTGGATAATATTATTGCGACCGCCGGTGGACTAGCCTTAGAAGCAAATAGCAATAATATCGAAGTGACCAGCGCCCATGAAGGTGCTTCCACCTATAGAAAACGCATCAATCTCAGCCAGGATAATCCTGAAGACGTCACAATTTCAGCAGGCGACTCCATTCGCGTAAATCAAAAATTCAATAAAATCATAGATAACAGCGTTATCATTGTCGGTGAAGTTGCTAATCCTGGCCGCTATGACCTAATGCCAGGAGATAAAATTTCCGATCTAATCGAGCGCGCAGGCGGCTTAACAGAACAATCATACGCTTTCGGCGCTATCTTTAGCCGCGAATCAGAACGCAAAGCCGAAGAAATTAGATTTAAGTCACAAGCACTAGAAATGGAGCGCTCAATCGCAGCCGCTCTTCAAGATGAAAGAAACCAAAACAAATTCAACGCAGGCAAGATCGCAGAAGCGCGCGCACTTGCTCAACAATTAAGAACCACCGAAGGTGTTGGCCGCATAACAGTCGAAGCAGATCCAGCAATGCTCAGCACACACCCTGAATTAGACTTACTTCTTGAAAGCGGTGATCGCCTTTACATCCCAAGAAGAGATTTAACTGTGCGCGTCACAGGCGAAGTCCTCTCACCGGCAAGCCTACAATTCAGAGATCGTAAAAATGCTGCAGATTATATACAGCAAGCAGGCGGCTTCACTTATAATGCCGACATTGACAGAGCTTTTGTAATCTATCCAGATGGAGCTGCGCAGCCACTTGAGGTCAGCGCATGGAACTTTAACCCTATCAAAATCCCTCCAGGATCTACCATAGTCGTACCACGCGACCCAGAGCCATTTGATTTCATTCAAAGTGCGAAAGATGTCAGCCAAATTCTATCAAATCTAGCTGTCACAGCGATATTCATTGATGATTTAAGTGACGATAATTAAGTCCCCTGAGCAGGCTTAAATTGTGACGTTGGAATATCACCCTTAGGCTCCTGCTCAAAATTGGAAAGATCTGAATTTGGATCTATCTGATTAATTTCTGCATCCCAATCATACTGCATAAAACGGCAAACATCATCTTCACCTAGAGCACAAAAATTAAAATGCTCAGGAGCACTATACCCCCCTATAACCACTTTATCTCTGCCATTTTCATCTTCATATATACTTGGCTTGCCCGCATTCTTTGGATCTGGCTCATAAGTCTTCGGCACATGTGCATCTTGATTTAGATCATCCTCATCAAGCTCCTCTGGCACAGGCGATCCTTCCGGCAGCTCATAACCCGCCTCAAGTTTAAGCGTTACACCTTCCTGAAGTTTCGCATAATCCTCAACTTTAGCAATAAAATCATCTGCATCAAACGCTCGCTTGTAACGCTCTAAAACATCATGCGTATAAGAGTAAAGCTGCGTCTCAGTAAGACCTGGATTTGCCTCTAATAAGCTCTTACTCACTAAGAATTTTGTAACTTGATCTAAAGAATAATCGCTTGTCAGCGCTGTGTTTAAATTACTTTGAAAATCCTCATCATCTAACGGCAAGTGCACACCGCGCTCTAGCATTTCTGCCATAACATTCTCTACTAGGCCACGGCCTGTTATAATTTGCTGCGCATAATCTACAAAATCCTGACGCGCCGCCTCATCTGCAAAATTAAGCACGCCCGCATCCACCCAACGCTGCACAATCATGGCATCAAAGCTTTGCTCTTCAAATAAAGGGCCGCCTTGGCCTAAATCAAACTTATCCCCTTCTCGCCATGTCCCGTCAAAAAACATATCCTGCGAAGAAGCTTTAGAAGGAAAATTAAAAGGGTTGTATATAATATCCTCAACGCCCCCTTGAGCATTTTCACGTTGCGTATCCATCCCCCAAAATGCCGCAAGAGATTGTTGGTTGCCATTATTAAGCACATCAAAGCCCTCAGCGAGCAAATGCTTAGTCTCTGGTTCTTCCTCTATATGAACCAACCCTGAATTACGAAGATATGAACCAACAACATCCCCCATTCCAGGCATAAAACTATTAAGCATATCTGTGACCATGGCTAAAGCTTCAGCATTTAGCTGAACATTCATAGTTCTACCATCCTCGTAACTACCCATGACATAAAGGTAATTAAAAAGCTTATCTTCTCGCTGCTCACCATTTTTGCCCTGATAGCTAATATTCGCATCTTTAAGACGCTTAGCAACGTCAACTGCAGTATCAGCTGATCCACCATCATCAACAATTAACTTCTTCAATACATTTTGAACCGCTATAGGCATATCATGTGCTGCTGCCTTTACACGTTCACCATTAGGCCCTTCAATATACTCATCTGGAATAGTTTCATTTAGACTATCAAACAGAGCTGTAACGACATTACCCCAGCTCTTACCATTAGCTTCATAAGCAGTGGCCAAAACCTCTTCTAAGGTTTTAGCTTCACCATCAAAACTTAAATCCCCACCCAAACGACGCACAAAAACACGCGCAAATTCAGCCTTTTGCGGATCAACATAATCAAAAGGCTTACCTTGTGGTTTTGTATTTGGGTCTTCTTTATCGCTCATACATACTCAAATAAAATATTGTTTTCATTGGCTTTTTCTTAATAAAAAACTTTACTAAAGCGCCAATTACCGCTCATAATGCCTATAAAAGGTTAATATTCCCTAAATTTTTATCTATTTTTCGCATGAACACCCCATTTTTAAGCATCATAACGATTACAAAAAATAACATAGCAGGGCTAAAACGCACCCATGCCTCAATCATCAAGCAATCTACTCAAAACTATGAATGGATAATCATCGACGGCGCTTCTGAAGACGCAACTTCAAGCTATATAAACAAGCATAATTTAATAGCGATCAGCGAAGAGGATAACGGCATCTATGATGCAATGAATAAAGGAATAGAAAGATCGAACGGTCAATATATTCTCTTCCTCAATGCTGGCGATGCATTATATGCAAGCAATACAATAGAAAAGCTTCAAGAATATAACACAGATAATAATGCGCTAATTTATGGCGATTCAATAGAAGCGCAGCATTATAAGCCAGCTAAATCACATTTAAGCCTAGCGCAAGGTTTGTTCACGCATCATCAATCAATTCTCTATAAAACCGAAATAATCAAAACTATGCGCTATGATAGCGCCTATAAAATTGCTGCAGATTATGAACTAACCATCCACTTTATTCGAAAAGCAAAAGAGCTAAACCTCAATATTGCCTATGTGCCAATAGCCATCTCTATTTTTGAACAAGGCGGAGTATCTCAAAAAAATGCTGCACTAGGTAGAAAAGAACAATTTGAAATAAGGCAGAGATTACAGCTTTGTACACCGCTACAAAACCAAATTATTTATAATGCACAAAAGTTCATATGGGCCTTTAGGCAATACTGTCCAAATCTTTACTGGCATCTGAAATCATCTGGTAATATCGCAACCTTGAAAGCGCAAAATCAAACCCCGCAGAACCATCAATAAAACCAAGCTTATAGATATAGCTATGAAGAAATGCTGCAAAGGGTCTTAAAAAAGATAGAGAACGAAAAAGATTTTTTACTTTATTTCGAGAGCCAATTGGATCTTTTGGCCAAACTTTTGCCTTATTCATACCGGCTTCCCATATAGCATATCGCCTATGTCGTGCTGTCCAGCCCTTATCTATTTTGTGCAACATAGACATGTGTAATTGACCAATTTTGCAATGCTCATACCCATCCGCCAAAACAGGTTGGTAATGCCCTTCAATTTCACCCATTCCTGCTAAACCTAAATCTTGAACAACTGGAAATTTCATGCGTCTTTTGTGCAGCAAAGCAATCTTATTATTCTGAAGGCCATATTTTAAAACCTTCCCATGCCATTCATATTGTCCCTTAATAAAATAACCCGCTACGGCCTCACTATTTAGGTCTAAAGCTTTAAGTTCATCAACAAGTGCTTCAGTAATATGTTCATCAACATCCACAAACAAAACCCACTCAGATTTAAGCTCTAAATATTCCAAGCACCATTGCCGCTTTTTAGGATATCGACCATTCCAGATATAATCGATAACCGTCGCACCTTTTTGTGCAGCAATGAGCTGCGTACCATCTTTGGATTGAGAATCAACGACCCAAATACCCCCTAGAAAATATTCAGAATATGGGGCTAACGCATTCAGACAAGAGCCAATACGCTTCTGCTCATTTTTAGAAACGATAATAATAGATATATCTAAGAAATTATTATTTGCCATCACTCTGCAGCATTTGAAGGTTTATATTGATCATCTTCATCACTTTTATCGCTATCATTACTGTTCTTATAATCACGGCGAACCCATTGGCGTAAAGAACGAGCTCTATCTCTTAAAGTTGGAGTTTTCTGCACATCTTCACTATCTTGCTCTTGCACCAAATCCACCTCAGATAATTCTGGCTTATAAACCACAAAACCATAATACAACGCTGCACAAATACCACCAATTGCCGTAAAGACGAAAAGCACCAAACCATAGCTCGGCCAATATATTTTGCTGCGCACATAAGCCTTCTCAACAACAGAGGCAGAGAAAGGCTCAGGCAAAGAAATAAACATCGTCATACGCTCTTGCTCAGCCATCAAGTCAGCATAAACTTTTCGGTTTTCAGAATTTCCAGCACGCTGTAATGATGTGCGCAAATAATCTAAACGCGCATTTAAATTTTTCGAAACATCGCTTCGTATTACTCGATCAGTAACCGCATGAAGCTTGGATAAAAACAACCTAGCAAACTCACCATCAACATGTGCATAGCCATAGCCGCGCATAACAGTTTCACCAACAGGATCAACGATTACGCGCCTTTGAATATATTCCGCCAATGCTGCAGAATCCCAATCGCTTTTTCCTGAAGTAAAAATGAAAAAATTATCCCTTTTCAAACCATCAATTATAGCTCGATCTTGAAGCATTAGGCTTGCTACAGCGTGCCCTTTCATCACCTCTTGAAAACGTTCAAAATAAAGCTGAGAAGGTGCAGCAATAGTTTGCGCCTCAAAACTAAAACTCTCTTGCGAAGACGCTAAACCTGATCGCCCAGCGGATATAGAATCCATTGACAAAGAAGGCGCCAAAACCATCCTTGCAGAATAATGCGGTATCGATACAAACAAGAAAATTGCTGCAGTTAAAAGCCCTAATACAGCACCTATAAAAAGATAATACCGCGCCTTGAAAAGCTGCAGCATAAACTCTTTCAAATCCATCTCAGAAAATGTTTGCCCCTTACTCATATACCCCCCATTTGTATATTAGCCAAGATCAGGCTTAACAACAGCCCAAGCACGCTCCATCCAAGCATTAATCGATTCTTTCGGCAAAAACACGCCTGCAGCCTCAACTGCACCTTGATGCGCACCGAACCATATATCACTATTATAGCGCATTTGTCGAATCGTCTCAGCCAACCCTTCAGCATCGCCTTGGGAGATAACGGCTCCCGCTTTAAAATCATTAAGCACCTTAGCCACTTCACAATGCGCCGGCCCTACAAATATACATGGCCTTTCAGCAGCTATAGCTGAATATAGCTTCGAAGGAACAATCATCCCCGCAGCTTCTTCCTTCATAGAGACTAAATGCACATCACCGCTCTCCATCAGCTCTTTCAAACGACTGGCTGGTTGAAAAGGTAAAAGCCTTATATTATCCAAATGCATTTCTGAACGAAACTTCGCAATAGCATCATAATTTGCCCCATCACCGACAAAGACAAATTCAATATCTTTATCTTTTTTATCGAGAAGCACCGCAGCTTTTAAGATTGTATCAATTGGATGCACACGACCAATATTACCGGCATATAAAACCCTAAACTTCGGCCCCTGCTTCTTCTGCTCTTCGTAACTGCGTCCATCACTGACAGAGGATGCATGCTCACTATAATGCGCACTTTTACCTGTACGATCTTTACGAAGAAGCTCCAAATCAGGCCAATTAGGAATAACTGTGATCTGTTTTGGATCAAACCCATCGACAGATAAAAGCCGCGCCATACATCGTCCAATAACAATGACTTTATCCGCCGCGCGCAAAGAACGCCTAGATAGCCCGTGAAAAAACCACCTAAAAATGATAGGCATTTTGATGCCTAAAGAGGGGATGACATCAGGATACAAATCCTGACACCAGTGAATATGACGATTACGTTTAAAAAAGCGTATCACTTGCCCAGCAACAACAAGCATAGGAGGATCAGTCATAGTCACAACTAAATGCGTAGAAGGCAAGCGCAAAGCCACAAAAACGACTTTAAGCCACACAAGCATATAAGAAAGCGTATTACGCGGTTTTGCTGGGGCTTTAATGCGCGTAATCTTAACAGCGCCATCACGTTCTATTTTAGAAGACGGCCCCGTTGTGATGACATTAACCTGCCAGCCTTCTCTCGCAAAAGAACGCGCTAAATCACGTAACACGCGACCGCTCGCCCCTCGCTGAGGCGGGTAAACGCGGTTAATAAATAATACAGTTGGTCTGCGCATATTTGAGAATAAAAGGCTTTATATAAGATTGAGCCCTAACCCTTCATTTTTATAAAATATTGAATAAGTGATTCTTACAATATAGGTCACGCCCTTTCAATGACACTTCATATCTCGATCACTTTGCTCCCCTGAAAAATAAGAAAAAAGGCTAATCAGAAGCAATAACAGTCCAAAATCCAAAGATTTGTAGCTCGCATAAAGAAATATATCGATCAAAAGAGGGCAGATAAAGGCTAGCCACAGGATAATATTTTGACGAAAAGCGCCTATAAAGCCTATCAAAAGCAAATACAGATATCCCAAACACAAACAAACACCCATGAGCCCCGTCTTTAAAAGCATCGAGCTTAAAAGCGAGTGCGTATAGCGCACCTCAATATCAGCCACAGCTGGCGAAGAAAAACTTGCCCCCCAACCCATTCCAAAAATCAGATTTAAAGGGTTGTGACTTATCTTACTCCATACCGCTGCCCATTCTTCAAAACGCTGATTAAACCCAACCAATTGTGTTTTACGCATTAAAGCCAAGATCACACCATCCATATCGGCCAAATATTCACTAAAGAAAATCAGCACTATCCCAGTAAAAACAGCGATTAGGCTCGTGACCTTCAAAGGTTTTTGGTATAAGAAACACAGCGTAATAATGATGATACAGCCTACATAAGCTACCAAACTTGCTCTTTGCAATGTCTCATATAACGCCAAAGCCACAACCAAACTCATGACTGCTAAAATAAAAGCAAATAATACATCTCGCATACACCCAGCATACACTAAAAGCTTTATCACATAGCCAGCACATATAATACCCGCCATGAGTACGCTTGGCATATTCGCAAGATAATACAAAGGATCAGCGCCATACAGGCTTCTAGAAGCAAATAAAACCCCTACAAACATACATACTATTAACAATAGACGTACATGGCTAAATACACGCCCTTCATCCTTCACAAAATGAGCATATAGGAATAAGGGCAGGAATAAAAAAGCCAAGCCCACCAGATCTCTTATAAAGGCATTAATGTTGGCGCTTTGAATAACCGCACCTATACTCCCTATTGCCAAACAGCCCCAGAACAAGAATCGCCCAATAGCCAACCACAGGACCCCACATCCAGAGCCTTGCTTAATGTTAAAAAACAAAGCTGTGTAGGAAAAAGATAATAAGAGCAAAATACCAATGAGCAACTCTTTAACGCCCAGCAAATCAGGCGTAGGAGAACCAATTAGCCCATATAAAATAAGCGCTAATATCAAACAGAAAAAACGGCAATCATTGAGCGTGAATGACATAGATCAACGCTATCACAGCCACATATAAAGGCTAATTGTTTTTTTAAGGGTAATAGTGATCAGCGAACATTAAAAATGCGCTTAGGCCCTTTAGCAGGCTCATAATCGTCAGGAACAACATAGATTTGTGGCTTTTGAATGATCGTACGCGTTGCTTCTGCGTCAGCTTCATTGCTCACTTTACTATTCCCTTCAGAAGCATCAAAATCAAACTTCATATTCTCATAACCGCCAAGACGCTTTTCTAAAGAAGCTTGTTGAACACGAGCGATAGCTTCCTGAGACCTCTTACGATCCAAGTAACTAATAAGGGCTTCACGCCTTTTTAGCATATATGCTTCATTACTAGCGCGACTTGCTTGTGCAAAAACAACAATTTCTTCGACAGTCTTAGGCTTTACACCACTCGCCCGCCATTCATTATAAATATCGACACGTGCTTGGACATCTTTCTTATCCATAGCAAGCTTCAACTTTTCTTTATAGCTATTACGTTGTTGAACATCTCTTTGCGCTTGCCACTGTGATTGGGAATCTCGCGCTTGAGAGCTAGTTACTTTCGCCATCGGCTTAACATAGATTGCCCCACCACTACTGAGTGGGTTTCCTCGCCCATCAGTCGGGCGTACATATATATCTTGAGCAAACGCTGTGCCTAAAAAAACACAAAGAGCCGCACAGGTGAAGATAATATTCTTATGCCCAACAAAAAAACTGAATGTCTTATATTTTTGAAATAAGCTCATATTATTAACCTACCATACTCCAATAAATATTCTAACAGAAAACATATTAACAATACAAAAAGCAGCGCTCAGCTTGGCTTTGAATATTATTTCATACAGCTTAAACCTTTTTTAATACTTTCGGGGCATTATAAGGCTAATCCAAAGAAATGAAGCCCTAGATAAAGGGGATGAAGTTATAAAAATTTGGAAGTTATAAGGAGTATTAATATATGAAAGTTAATGTAAAAGAATTCTTGGAAGAATCGAACATTACTGAGGCATTCTACCCTGGTAAACGTTTAGTTCACCCATGCAAACAAACAGGTGAATATAAAAATCACTGTGTTGTCCTAGACTGGCGCGACCCGTCAAAAATCCGCATTGAAGTTAAAGCGGGCATGAGCGGTAAAGATCTTGCGCCAGATAAATTGAAATATTATCCGGTTTCACTTCAAACACCAACATATGTGGATATTGAAGTTGTAAATGACAATCAAGAAACCGACGAGGAAGAAGAGACATCATCAAGCTCAGGCAAAGGCGGATCAGGTGGTAAAAAACCTAAGAAGAAAAGCCTTAAAGATCTCGGCAACATGGCCCAAGCTTTCGGCTCAGCTCTAGAAGGTAAAATTCCTGAAGCAGGAAAAATCATCGAGATGGTCGTTATGGGCACAAAAATTGCTGCAGAGGCTTACGGAAACGTAATGGGTAAACTTGCCCACGGTATACAACATGCAAAAATTTCAACAACCGATATGCTTGCACAAGCTGGTAAGTTTGTAACGAAATACACACCACCAGCCTTTATGAAGCCTAGCGGTGATGAGACACAAACATATAAATATGATCGAGAGAAAAACGCCGATATTGGATATCGACAAACCTTAGGGTAAAGCCAAACTCTCATATACTCCGAAATTGAACGGTACTTATGCGTCGCCTCCTCCAAATATAGGGCGACGCTTTTCTTTTCTATCTACTTATTATCAAAAACAAAAAGCTCCAAACTTGCGAATCGAGAAAAACTAAACCATAATGAGGACGGTTTAGAACTATGCACTTAGAACATGCATAAACACGGAAAATTTATGAACGGTTATTCTCATGCAACAAGACTTCGCACATGCAGGACGTGAGCCCTCACGTCTATTCATCTCTGATACTCATCTCTTTCACCCCCATAATGGCGCACTCCAATATCAAGGCGCCATGATTGAGCAAACAAAGCCAGATGAGCTCTATATTTTAGGCGATGGAATAGATTACGAAAAAATGCTCAATGAGATAATCAAATATAATAATAAAAATAATGCCGAGCTAACAACCCCGCCAGATACATTCATGCGAGCCTTGAGCTTAATGCCAACCAAGGATATAGAACGTCATTTACGCCTATATGATGTGCTAATTGCTGCAGCTATAAATGGCACAAAAATATATTATATACCAGGAAATCACGATAACAATCTGCGCGCATTAAACGGCCAAAACATTGACGGATTAATAGAGTATCATGATGATATGGTCATCAATATAAACGGCAAAAATACTTTACTGGAACACGGTCATCTTAATGATAAATATTGTTCAGAAAATTATGAAGGCTATGCAGCATGGGGAAGTAGAATCCTCGATGGTTCAATAGCTATTGATCACAGTCTTAACGCGCTGAAGAGTAAGTTTTTAAACCAAGCACAAGCACGACACAGCTACCACTTTAGCAACACTGTAAAAGAATTCGGAAAAGGCGTTGTCGAAGATTTCTATTTAACGGCCATAGAACGCCTAAAAAAACGCGGCTTAGATGCCGCCATCATGGGCCATATCCATAAGGCTAAAATCTACGACAGTGATTTCAAAATACTAACATCTAGTTTCATTGCAAATTTTGACGCGCCAAATAGCAGCCCGACAAAAATTATTACTGAAACAAACATCCCCGCCAATACTTTTTACAATACTGGTGATGGTTTCACTCATGGCACAGGCCTATATCATAGTCCGGAAACAGGATTTAAAATATTAGATAAGAAA
>NZAJ01000072.1 GCA_002687495.1 Micavibrio sp.
AGGTTACAGAAGAAGTGATTGTCGAAAAGCCATTCGCCAAGCTATTACATTTCAAACGTCATACACGCCGTAAAGATCCCACCGTTTTAATCGCTGCTCCTTTATCTGGTCACTATGCGACATTACTTCGAGGAACAGTTGAAGCACTCTTACCGCATCATAATGTTTACATTACAGACTGGGAAGATGCGCGCCTTGTACCGCTTAATGCAGGTAAGTTTGATCTTGATACCTATATCACATATTTACGCGAATTTATGAGCCTTCTAGGCCCTGACACGCATATAATAGCGGTTTGCCAGCCGACTGTGCCTGTATTAGCGGCTGTATCACTTATGGCTTCAGAGAATGATCCAAACCAACCCCTCACCATGACATTGATGGGAGGGCCTGTTGATACACGCGTCTCAAAAACAGAAGTGACCGAGCTTGCAGAAACAAAACCAATAGATTGGTTTGAGCAAAATGCAGTGCAATATGTCCCCTTCCATTACCCGGGCGCACATCGTAAAGTTTACCCAGGATTCCTACAGCTCGGCGGTTTCATGTCGATGAATCTAGACCGCCATGTTGGTTCTTACATGCAATTCTATCAGCATCTTATCGAAGGTGATGGCGAGAGCGCGGATATGCACCGTAAGTTCTATAATGAATATCTTTCCGTTATGGACATCCCTGCGGAATTTTACCTGCAAACAGTAGAAACCGTGTTTCAGCGTCAATCCTTACCAAAAGGCCGCATGATGTGGCGCGATCCGCTTAGTGATGAAGACATGCCTGTTCGCCCTAAGGATATTAAGCACACAGCCCTTCTTACAATCGAAGGCGAGCTTGACGATATTTCCGCGCGCGGTCAAACAACCGCAGCGCATGAGCTCTGCCACTCACTCCCGCAAAGTAAGCAGTTCCACCACTTCCAGCTTAAATGTGGACACTATGGTATCTTTAATGGCCGTAGATGGCGCGAACAAATTATGCCGCGCATTCGTCATTTCATGCGTGAATTTGATCATGATATCGATCCCGTTCCTGCAATTGACATAGAAGTAACAGGCGATCCTGCACCAGCACGTTTTGATCGTGATAAACATGGTATTGCCGCTGTACGACGTTGGTTGCGTGATCACCGTGAAGAAAGTTTCAAAGAAACTATTGATTAATAAGTACTTACTTATGCGTTAGTTATTTGCCGGATACATGACGCATCCAGGCAGCTTATTCCCTGTTTCGCGTTCATAGCGCTCCTGATGTTTGGGTAGAATCCATAGCCTTTGATCATCATTATAGCGCACCATATGCTGCTTATTTTCTTGCGACCATTGCGATAGCTCAAACGCTCTTACGCAGGTGCGCTGCTCTTCACGTTCACTCTCATGTTCCATATGCACAGCCTTAAGCACGAACCCTGAAAAGACAGCCGCAAATACAGACCTTACTATAATTTTAGATTTTGCTTGGCTCATAGGCTATCACATTCCCATACGAATAGTGTCTCCTAACAATTCCGCACATCAGTCCGGTCTATAGCCCCACTGCGCCCAACTATCCTTATTCATAGGTATATACTTCTTTGCACCTTTACTGTTGTGCATTACAATCCCGACAACTCGCTCTTCTTCCACCTCAACAATATCTGCCGCATCAGCGAATAGAGATCTTGCCCCCTCTTTAAGCACATCGGTATATGCAACAACTTCAACACCATCCTCATCTTGATCAGCAAGCCCTAAAAAATAATAACCTTGCATACCAAGTTCAGAAAGACTTCTCTTACCAAATGTTGCATCCTTATTATGCGCCTGCTGGTATGAATATACTAAACGTTTCATTTTACTTATTTCCTATAATTTTCTATGATGCATTCAATATCCCAAGCGCCACTATATGTCAAATAAATTCCCATATTGCCAATTTGTTATGATTATTGCAGGATACGTTATGGAGTTGCCCGAACATATCATCGTAAAACACAGCACGCGCGCTCGCCGCCTTGCCTTAAGACTGGACACAAAAGCACGCGCTTTTAATTTAGTCGTCCCTAAAGGTATGAGTATGCGGCGCGCAAGAGCCTTTGTGGAAAGTCATGAGGAATGGATGCAGGAGCGCTTAGACGCTATGCCAACCTCCATCCAATTCATCGATGGGGCGAGCTTACCCATATTGGGCAAAGAACGTCTTATTGATATTTATTACTCCGAGGATATTAAACGCACAAGCATTGCTATGGATGAGCACTATATCTATGTACGCACAAATAAAGAAGACCCTTCCGGGCGTATAATTCGTTTTTTAAAGATGTTGGCCAAAACAGAGCTTGAAAAGCTCTCGCGCAAAAAAGCAGCGGAGATTGATAAGAGTGTTAAGAGCGTCACGATTAGGGACACCAAAAGCCGCTGGGGCTCTTGCTCATATGACGGAAAGCTCTCTTATAGCTGGCGCTTAATCTTTGCGCCTTATGCCTCATTTGATTATGTCGTCGCTCATGAAGTTGCACATTTACAGCACCTTGATCACTCTACAGCGTTTTGGAATGTCTGCCGTGCTTTAAGCGAAGATTACCTAAACGGTCACAGCTGGATGCAAGAACATGCGAGCGATGAGCTTATGCGTTATGGGTGATATAAGGCACATACATGATGCATACACTAGGCCAAATAATCTAATGCGCCTTGGAGAATGAGTTGAGCAGCTAGTTTATCGATAAGGCCAGAAGCCTTTGCATTTATTTTGGTTTTTCGTTTTTCCACAAAGTTATCCACAACACTATCCACGGAAACTGTGGATAAACGCTCATCCCAAAATGCAATAAACGGATCAGCCTCGCCCTGCTCTTTTAAAAAGCGATTCATTTCGGCGGCAAAATCACGAATACTTTGAGAACGCCTTCCTTCCGTCCCATCCATACTTACAGGAAGACCAACAATATAGCCATCAACCTCGTGCTCCTTAGCGATCTTTATGAGCGCCTGCATATCCTTGGTAAATTTCGTGCGTTTAATCGTTTCTAGCGGCGTTGCAACCCCAAGCATACGCCCACCCAAAGCCAAGCCTATTGTCTTCTGACCGACATCCAGCCCTAGGAATGTGCCCTGAATCGGGGCTTCATTTGCAATATCTTTTAATAAACCTATCGGCATTGATAAAAAATCCTTTGTAACTCTCGCGCTTCCTGTTTAAAACATAGCATTGAAAGGAAAAATACTAAAATGTCTATGGATATAAATACTGTACATAAAGTTGCCCGCCTCGCGGCGCTCGATATCGATGATGCTGGCGCAGAGAAAATCGCGCCGCAGCTTAGCAATATTTTGGGCTTCATTGAGCAGCTCTCTGAGGTTAACACTGAAGGCGTAGAGCCCCTTGCCAATGTGGTTGATATTGAACTTGCTTTGCGCAAAGACGAAATCACAGATGGCGATTGCCGTGAGAAAGTGCTCGCGAATGCACCAGAAGAAACACAAGGATTTTTCGTTGTACCAAAAGTTGTGGAACAAGAGAGTTAAGGATTTTAAAACCAATGAGCGATTTAACACATCTAACTATTGCCGAGGCTCTTAAGGGCTTAGAAAATAAAGACTTCACTTCTGTGGAGCTGACTGAAGCGCATATCAAGGCTGGGGAAGCAGCAAAAGATTTAAACTGCTACATCACTGAGACACCAGATCAAGCTATGGAAATGGCGAAAGCGTCTGATGCGAAGCGTGCGAGCGGTCAGGCTGGGATATTAGAAGGCATTCCTTTGGCTATTAAGGATCTGTTCTGTACAGAAGGCGTGCAAACAACTGCTGCCAGCCACATTTTAGAAGGCTTTGTACCGCAATATGAATCAACAGTCACTGCAAATTTGTTTGGTGAAGGCGCTGTTATGCTGGGTAAAGCCAACTTGGATGAGTTTGCTATGGGTTCATCAAACACAACGAGCTACTTTGGGAATGTTATAAACCCTTGGCGCGCAGAAGATGGGGCCGATCGTACACCTGGAGGTTCTTCAGGTGGCTCCGCTTCAGCCGTTGCCGCACGCATTGCTATGGGTGCAACGGGAACTGACACTGGTGGCTCTATCCGTCAACCTGCAGCTTTTTGTGGTATTGCAGGCGTAAAACCAACATATGGACGTTGCTCACGTTGGGGAACCGTTGCCTTCGCATCTTCCTTAGACCAAGCGGGCACTTTTGCGCGCACAGTAGAAGATAATGCCCTTATGCTGCGTGCTATGTCTGGACACGATCCAAAAGATTCGACATCTGCTCAGCATGCTGTGCCAGATTTCGCCGCCGCTATGACAGGTGATATTAAAGGCTTAAAAGTTGGTATCCCTAAAGAATACCGCGTAGATGGCATGCCTGCAGAGATTGAAGCGCTATGGCAAAAAGGTATTGAGTGGCTTAAAGGTGAAGGCGCTGAAATCGTTGATGTGTCGTTGCCACACACTAAATACGCATTGCCGACATATTACATTATCGCGCCAGCAGAAGCATCTTCTAACCTTGCTCGATATGACGGCGTTAAATACGGCTATCGTGCAGATGAAAACCAGCTTAGCGACATGTATAAGAAGACACGTGCAGAAGGCTTTGGTGATGAGGTTAAGCGCCGCATTATGATTGGTGCATATGTACTATCAGCCGGCTATTACGATGCTTACTATATCAAAGCGCAACAAGTTCGCCGTCAAATCCTTAACGACTTCCTTGAAGCTTACAAGCAGTGTGATGTTTTGTTAACACCGACAGCACCCTCTTCAGCTTTCGTTATTGGTGAGAATGAAGATGACCCGATCAAGATGTATTTGAACGACGTTTTCACTGTTCCAGCATCATTAGCGGGCCTACCGGGCATGAGCGTTCCTGCCGGACTTGATGCAGCTGGTCTGCCGCTTGGCTTACAGCTAATCTCTAAACCTTGGGATGAAGAAATGCTGTTTAAGGTTGGTGGAGTGATTGAGAAATGCGCTAATTTTTCAGCACTTCCTCAAGGCCTTATTAAAAAAGCCGCATAACTTGTAAAAGCTATGACGAAGATACTGCGCCTATATATGAGTGTGATATTGCTTAGCCTTTTTGGCTTTGCACCTGTCGCACTCGCGCAGCTTTATGTGACACCTGAACAACGAGAAGAGCTAAACCTTAATGAGCTTAAGCAAGATTATGGTGCGCCATACGAGTTAGGCCAACCGAGCGTTGAGCAAGCGCCTGATGCAGCACCATCACCTCCTAGCCAGACAATCGAAGACTATGCGAATGGGTATTTTCAAAATTGTATGAAGCAAGATCATCCGATTTTAAAAGCACAAGACCTCAAACAATTTTGCAGCTGCACTTCAGCGCAAATCCCTGATGTGTTGAGCACTGAAGAGTTTAGAAACAGCCTCACAGACACACCAGAAGGTCGCTTTCAGCAACAACGTATAAAGCTTTTTGTCTATGCACCATGCATGGCTTATCCTGCACGTGCATTGGTTTTAGATAACTGTATCAATAACGCACAGCAAATCCCCAATGCGACGAAGGTCTGCCCATGCTTAGCGGACGGCATTCGTGATTACGTTTTGGTTGAGGGCGGGCAACTTATCGAGCGTTACACGAAGGACCCTCGCACAAAAGATTTAGATCCGATAGCCGCTTTAATGAATTCTCCGCATATGGAAATGCAGAATAAATATCTGACAACAGTTTGTGTTGGCAAACATCTGAGATAAATGTAAAAGTTAAAAACTAAGATAGTAAAAAAGGAAGAGTGTTTAAAAATGGCACAATTAATACAAGGCAATACAGGACAATGGGAAATCGTAATCGGCATGGAGGTTCATGCGCAGGTTACTTGTAACTCAAAGCTGTTTTCAGGCGCATCGACTGCGTTTGGTGCAGAGCCTAACACTCAAGTGTCTTTGGTTGATGCCGCTATGCCGGGCATGCTGCCTGTACTTAACGAATATGTTGTTGAGCAAGCCATACGCACCGGACTAGGCCTAAACTCTCAAATCAACAATATGAGTGTGTTTGAGCGTAAAAACTATTTCTACCCTGACCTTCCGCAAGGCTATCAGATTTCTCAGTTCCAGCACCCGATAGTTGGCACTGGCACGATCGAGATTGATTTACCTGATGGCACATTGAAAGAGATCGGGATTACGCGCCTTCACCTTGAGCAAGATGCGGGTAAATCGATGCATGACCAGCACCCAAGCAAATCCTTTGTTGATCTAAACCGTTCAGGTTGCGCACTTATGGAGATTGTTTCTGAGCCAGATATTCGCGGCCCTGAAGAAGCAGCGGCTTATCTTTCAAAACTTCGCATGATCTTGCGCTATCTTGGCACATGTGACGGTAATATGGATGAAGGCTCAATGCGCGCAGACGTCAATATTTCTATGCGTCGTCCTGGCGAGCCATATGGTATTCGCGCTGAGATTAAAAATGTGAACTCAGTTAAAGCCGTTCAGCAAGCTATTGAATATGAAGCGCAGCGCCAAATCGAGATTTTAGAAGATGGCGGCGAGGTTGTACAGGAAACTCGACTTTGGGATCCCGCAAAAGGCGTAACACGCTCTATGCGCTCAAAAGAAGAAGCGCATGATTATCGTTACTTCCCTGACCCTGACCTTCTACCACTTCACGTAAGCAACGATCAAATAGAGAACATCCGCAAAACATTACCGGAACTTCCTGATCAAAAGAAACACCGTTTTATGAATGATTACAGCTTGAGCCTGTATGATGCTTCAGTTCTTATCGCTGAACGTAAGCGCGCTGACTTCTTTGAGGCTGTCGCTAACGACAATGATGCTAAATTGGCTGCAAACTGGGTCATTAATGAGCTTTTAGGGATTTTGAATAAGAACGATAAATCGTTAGAAGACAGCCCTATCTCTGCCGAGCAGCTTGCAGGATTGATCAAACTTATTAGCGACGACACTATATCAGGTAAAATTGCTAAGGATGTATTTGCGATCATGTACGAAACTGGTGATGATGCAGATAAGATTGTTGAAGAAAAAGGCCTTAAGCAAGTTACAGATACTGGCGCTATTGAGGCGATCGTTGACACCATTATTGCCGCTAATCCAGACAATGTAGCAAAATATCAGGGCGGAAAAGATAAACTCTTCGGCTTCTTTGTCGGTCAGGTTATGAAAGAGACACAAGGCAAGGCTAATCCTGCTGTTGTGAACAAGTTATTGAAAGAGAAATTGGGGTAAAGGGGGTAAATAATGGCCACCAAATACGAATATAAAGTCGCTATTTACCGAGAGAGCATGCTTGGCTCACTCTTCTTAGGTGGCTCTAAGGTTGACCCCATGAAATTTTCAGAGTTCTTAAACCTCAATGGTGAGCAAGGCTGGGAAGTAGTCACAATGGAGCGAGAAAGCCGCCGCATGCTTTTATTCTTCGATCGAGAAGCTTTCTTGGTCGTTATGAAGAGAGAGAAATAACATCATGCACAAAGCTCTTCTTTACACACTTATCGGTATTGTTATTTTGAGCGCCCTTCTCACTATCGGGCAGCTTTGGTTCATGATCTTGAGCTGGGATATTTTTATCAAAGCGATCGTAACTTGTGGTATTCTAGCCTTGCTTATCGGGTTTCTGATCATCATCAAGGCTGATTTCGGTGAGCATAAAAAACTCAAAGATGAAAATTACCTCGATTAATGTCTAAATTGCTTAAATCCCAGAGCGCACCGCTCAATGTCACACAGCAAGCAAATCACCGTATATTTGCTGGGCTTGGCTGGGATCCGCATGAAGATAAAGGCCTGATAAAAAAAGCAAAAGCGATAAGCCAAGGTAAGCAAATGCATCACGACCTTGATTTAGCATGCTATGTTTACGATAAAGAGGCACGATATATCTGCCATATTTGCGCAGAAAGCGGTCAGCAAAGCGATCAAACTGGCAAGATTTATCATAGCGGCGACAATATAGAAGGTGTTGGTGATGGCGATGATGAGCAAATATCGGTTGAGTTAAAAGATATCGACCCTGTTATTGATTCTATTATTTTCGCAGCCTCAATCAAGAGCGGTCATAGTTTTGATGAAATCAGCAATCCAGAAATACGCCTAGCGGATGGCTATAGCGGCTATGAGTTCATCAATCGCGACTTAAGCGATGAAGCGCTGCACGGTGCCAATCTATATGCCTTTATGCGCGTTTATCGCAGCGGTGATGGCTGGGCGATGCACTATATAGATGAGGCGATGAGCTCGACAGATGGGCATGAACGCCCTGCTCTTTTGAAAAAATTCATTTAGTTTGCAATTTTATGCAGCTTAGGGCTTGCGTAGTGCAAACAAAATCCTTACAACAGAAAAGCTTTCGAGCGTGTAGACGCTCAACGTGATGGGTACGTGGCCGAGTGGCTGAAGGCGCTCCCCTGCTAAGGGAGTATAGGGTCAAAAGCTCTATCGAGGGTTCGAATCCCTCCGTGCCCGCCATTTACTTTCTTGCTTTTCATTGTGCCTGGCTTTCGTTACACTTTAGCTGCAAACTACCCTTAAATAAGGATCACGCGCCGATGAGCCAAACTTACTTCAATGAAACTTCAGCCTATACATCCAGAAAAAAGAAAAACCATATTCCCTTATGCGTTATTCGCAGTGATAAGCTTGAGAGTTGGCTTAAAAAGCAAAGTAAAGCCTTACAAACAGCGGCTGCGCAAAATGGTTTTGCTAAAGAAGAAGCACTCCTACTACCACACCAAGACAAAGATGGTCAGATTAAAGCGATCTATGTGCGTCTTGGGAAAGAGATTAGCCTTTACGATATGGCGAGCGTGGCTAGCCGTTTACATGCTGATTTTTCTAAAGATTTTATACAATCAACAACATTTGAAATTCAGGATCTAAAAGGAAAAGATCTAGAGCTTGCCCATATTGGTTGGGGGCTTGCCTGCTATGAATATGCAGCGCAGAAATCATCGCCTAAGAGCTTCCCTAGCCTCGTCTGGGCGAAGGATTGTGATAAAAAAGCCGTAAGCTCAATGGTTGAGAGCATCAATGCTTTGCGGGACTTAGTAAATGCGCCGGCTAACATCCTTGGCCCTGAGGAGCTTGAAGGGGCCGCGCGCACGCTTGCAGCGGCACATGAAGCGAAGATCAAGGCCATAAAGGGCGCGGAGCTTATAAAGAAGAACTTTCCGCTTATCCATACTGTTGGCATGGCCTCACCTAGAGAGCCACGCCTTATTGAGATCACGCACGGCAACACGAAGCACCCTAAACTCACTTTAGTAGGGAAAGGTGTCGTCTTTGATACTGGCGGCTTAGATCTTAAACCTTCGCAATATATGCGCCTCATGAAAAAGGATATGGGGGGCGCAGCTCATGTTTTAGCGTTGGCGAAGCTTATCATGGACGCGAAGCTTCCTGTGCGCCTTAAAGTGCTTATCCCTGCTGTTGAGAATGCGGTCGGCGGCGACGCTTTTCGCCCAGGTGATATCATTAAAAGCCGTAAGGGGTTATTTATTGAAAACACTAATACTGATGCGGAAGGACGCCTCATTTTAGCAGATGCTTTATGCTATGCTTGTGAGGATGATCCAGAACTTGTTATCGATTATGCGACATTGACCGGATCGGCGCGCGCAGGCCTAGGCCCAGATATACCAGCATTTTTCTGTAATAATGAAGATATTCACGAAACAATTCGCAAAACTGCTCAAGAGCAAGAAGATCCTATTTGGCCGATGCCTCTATATCAGCCTTACCGCAAACATATAGACAAATCCGTAGGTGACATGATCAACTCAACCGGCATTCCGGGAGATGGCATTTACAGCGCTCTTTTCCTCGAAACCTTTATCAAAAGCGGCGTTGAGTGGATGCACTTAGATGTCTTCTCATGGGAAAGCACAGGTAAAGCTGGACGACCAGTTGGAGCAGCTGATACAGGCTTACGTAGTATTTTCGCTTATTTACAGCAGCGTTTTGGATAAAATAATAAAGAGTAGCTAAACATGATTTACAATGCGAACCTATCAACAGTAGTTATGCGCGATACGCCAGATGAATATGGCGAGGTTGTTAATGAGTTGCTCTATGGTGAGAAGCTAGAGCTGATTAACGATAATGGTCAGTGGGGTCGCGTGCGAAGCCTTCATGATCATTATGAAGGCTTTGTCTTAATGAATAGCTTGAAGTTTCATAAAGACAAAACTCATAAGATTTTTGTACCGCACAGCCATATCTATGCTGCACCTAACTTCAAGACAGACCCTATTCAGAGCCTGTATTTCCAATCCCAAGTCAGCGCTACTGAAGAGCGTCAAAATGGCTTTATAAAACTTGATACTGGCGGATGGGTTTTTGAAACACATCTCATGCCGATTGATGGCGCGATGATTGATCATGCCTCAACGGCACATATGTTTGCTCATGCGCCTTATATTTGGGGTGGGCGCAGCATTGCTGGGATTGATTGCTCGGGCTTAGTACAAGTTTGCATGATGGCTAAAGGCATTTCAGCGCCACGCGATTCAGGCCCACAATGTGAGCAGCTCGGCGGGCTTGTTAGTGACGGCAGCGTACAGCGCGGAGATATTGTCTTTTTTGAGGGGCATGTTGGAATTATGCTGGATGAGAGCCATATAATCAACGCTACATCACGTCATATGCGCTGCGTTATTGAACCACTTCAGTCTGTAGAAAGCGCCTATAAAGGCATTAAAGCTATTCGCCGGGTATAAGCGAAATAGGCCCACCTGATGATGACGGGCTCGCGCCATTTGCAGGAGCCGGTGCAGGTGAAGCTGACATCAAATCACCCTTACCCATTGAGTACCCATCAGAAAAAGCTGAAGCGGATGAGCCATCGCTTGAGATCGCGCTGGCGCTGTATCCTTCAGGTATTTCACCGCGTCTTAGGAGCTTATTCTCAATACGGTCTGCATCGCTATTAAGTTTAGGCTGAGACGGAGCATATTCTTCTAAACGATATGTTTCAGGCTGGCGCACATCTGGCAAGTTTTGTGCAGGCATACGCTCATCACGAGGAAGGCTATTTGTAAAATCAACAACGATTACTGATGGATACTCAAACATTGCACTTGTTGCATAATCATATGCATAACCTAAGCCGCCTGTCCCCATATTCCATGCAGAATTATCTGTTAATGTCGCTTCGATATAGACTTCTTTGCGTCGGTTGCCCGGCGCCATACAATCAACAACTAAGTCTTCTTTTGATTTATAGATACCAATGCTTTCAGGTGGGTTAACCGTATAGCGCAAACCGCCTACATACATATGGCATTTCGTATTATAAGCTCCAGGCGTTTCTATGTGAATTTCCTGCACTGCTGTATCTGTAAAACTAGCACATGCTGCTAGCGGCAGAATTGAGCACATTAAGGCATTACGAACTAAACGAGGCGATATTTTAAACATAGGGGATCCCGAGAAAGAGTATTCTTAAGGTTCATACTACTAAAAAGCACCCGCTTTAGCAAGAGAGCGAGCATGTGCTAATACTGACATGCTCGCCGCACATATCTTCTAGGCATATTAAGCTGCGTTTTGCCCTTTAGCTTTTAGAGCTGTCGTCGCAAAGTTAAGCGCATCATCTTTTACACTCACATCTACGCGCGATTCATCACCAACCTCACCGGTCAGAATTTTTTCAGCTAATTTATTCTGCAATTCGGTCTGAATAACACGCTTGAGCGGCCTTGCTCCATAAGCAGGCTCATAGCCTCTCTCTGCCAGCC
The DNA here is from genome assembly GCA_002687495.1 of Micavibrio sp. Classification (GTDB taxonomy): domain Bacteria; phylum Pseudomonadota; class Alphaproteobacteria; order Micavibrionales; family Micavibrionaceae; genus TMED27. The sequence continues at coordinate 11,707 of NZAJ01000072.1, forward strand.
AAAGCTTAGCATCATCATTAAGCTGCAAGTCGATATGACGCCCCTCAAGCAGGCTATGTATATATTTTAGCTGAATATCAACAATGCCCGTCATTTGTGATTTCTCTAAGCGTTTGAAGAGCAGTATTTCATCCAATCGGTTCAAAAATTCCGGCCTAAAGGCGGCGCGCACAACATCCATAACACTATTACGAACATCCTCAACATCGCCACCATCGGGCAGGTTAACCAAATGTTCAGAGCCCAAGTTAGACGTTAAGATGAGCATAGTGTTTGAAAAATCAACTGTACGCCCCTGCCCGTCTGTTAGACGGCCATCATCAAGAACTTGCAGCAAGATATTAAAGACATCAGGGTGCGCCTTCTCCACCTCATCAAAGAGGACAACTTGGTAAGGGCGACGGCGAACGGCTTCGGTCAGAGCACCACCCTCTTCATAGCCAACATACCCTGGAGGCGCACCAATCATACGCGCAACCGCATGCTTCTCCATATATTCAGACATATCCATGCGGATCATCGCAGAATCATCATCAAACATAAATTCAGCTAAAGCTTTAGTTAGCTCAGTTTTACCGACACCAGTTGGCCCCAAGAATAAGAAGGAACCAATTGGGCGACGAGGATCTTGAAGCCCTGCACGGCTACGGCGAATAGCATTAGATACAGCGTTAACGGCTTCATCTTGCCCGACCACGCGCTCTTTAAGTTTAGCTTCCATTGCTAAAAGCTTATCGCGCTCACCCTCAAGCATTTTATCGACTGGCACACCTGTCCAGCGACTAACGATAGACGCGATATCATTATCCGTCACCTCTTCATTAATCAGGCTTGATTGACTGGTTGTACCCGCTTCTTGCCCTTCAATTTTCGCAGCTGCTGCGATTTTTTCTTCAAGTTCTGGGATCTCACCATATTTAAGCTCTGAAGCACGTGCCCAATTTCCATCACGCTCGGCTTGCTCTAACTCAATACGAGCCTTGTCGAGCTTTTCAGTATATTTCTGAGAAGCGCCCATTTTCTCTTTTTCTGCGCGCCATTGGCTTGTGAGGTCGGCTGATTTTGATTCAAGATCGTTCAGCTCCTCTTCCAGCTTTTCCAAGCGCTCTGCTGACGCTTTATCTTTTTCCTTCTTCAGTGCCTCGCGCTCAATTTTAAGCTGAATTATACGACGATCCAACTCATCTAGCTCCTCTGGCTTAGAATCAGCTTGCATTCGGATACGTGAGGCAGCCTCATCAACCAAATCAATGGCTTTATCAGGTAAAAAACGATCAGTAATATAACGATTTGAGAGCGTTGCCGCTGCCACAATCGCAGTATCTGTAATGCGTACACCATGATGCAGCTCATACTTCTCTTTTAGGCCGCGCAGTATCGAAATTGTATCCTCAACTGTTGGCTCATCCGTAAATACAGGCTGGAAACGTCGCGCTAGAGCGGCGTCTTTTTCAATATATTTACGGTATTCGTCAAGTGTTGTTGCCCCCACCATGTGAAGCTCACCACGCGCCAGCGCAGGTTTAAGCATATTACCTGCATCCATCGCGCCATCTGATTTACCTGCGCCAACAAGTGTATGCAATTCATCCAAAAAGAGTACAATCTCTCCTGCGGCATTTTTTACTTCGTCTAATACCGCTTTTAAACGCTCTTCAAACTCGCCACGATATTTGGCACCCGCTAAAAGAGATCCTAAATCAAGAGACATAAGGCGTTTATTCTTCAAGCTTTCAGGCACATCGCCATTAACAATACGTTGCGCGAGCCCCTCTACAATTGCGGTTTTACCAACGCCTGGCTCACCAATAAGCACAGGGTTGTTTTTAGTGCGGCGCGATAGCACCTGAACAGTACGACGAATCTCTTCGTCACGGCCAATGATAGGATCCATTTTACCATTTTCAGCCGCCTCAGTTAGATCATGCGCATATTTAGCTAGCGCTTCAAACTGATCATCTGCGGTTGCGCTATCGGCCGTTTTGCCTTTACGCATATCATTCACAGCTTGATTAAGCTTTTGATCTGTAAGGCCCGCAGATTCGAGGGCTTCCGCCACATCAGACTTTTTCGCCATGATCATTGCTTGAATAATGCGCTCTGCAGTCACAAACTTGTCGCCCGCTTTTTCAGCTATATTCAATGCATTAGCTATCATCTTTGATAAATCACTTGAAACACGCAAGCCACCAGCTCCAGGCCCTTCAACGACCGGAAATTTAGCTACAGCCTGATCGATTGATTGGCGCAGCGTTGCCACATTCACATCTGAAGCCTTTAAGAGCTTTACAACTAGCGCATCAGAATCGTCAAGCATCACTTTGAGCATATGCTCAGGCTCTAGCGATTGGTGACCGTAGCGCATCGCAAGTGTTTGCGCAGCTTGTAGAAATGATTTCGTTTTTTCAGTTAGCTTATCAAAGTTCATATTGCCCTCTTTCTCTGTAAGAGTTTAAGCATTTATTCTTATGAATTATTATAGATTTGAGTATCGAAGTTTCAATTGATTTTCGTCATCTATCTTCAACACTCAACATCTCAACTTGACGCACTGCACACAAAAAGCGTTCACATCAAGCATAAAAAAAGGTGGTAAAACACCACCTTATTTCATTGCGCTAAAGTAAAGCTTCTTAGCAATCAGCCATCTCTGCTGTACGTGCAGCTTCTTGTGCGTTATCCACATTAACTCCACCACCTAAGATACTGCCAGGCAATGATAAATCGTCATTATCCATTTCAGGGCTTGTGGATTTTTCTTGGCGTTGACTACGTTCTGGAGCAGCCTCTTCCCAGCTATTGATGATACGCTGGTAATGCTCTGCATGTTGAAGGTAGCTTTCAGCCATAATACGATCACCTGCAGCAGCCGCATCTTTAGCAAGTGTCATGTATTTTTCTGTCACTTGATGAGCTGTACCGCGAATTCTTACATCTGGCCCATTACTGTCAAAGACTTGAGTTCTTTGATTATTGCGGCGGTTATTACCACCTCTACCACGCTGGCGCCTGCTATTTGAAGTTCCGTGTCTCATATCTCTGATTCCCGTCGTTTAAAAAAGTTATCCCAACAATACACACACGTACACCATACACTAAAAATGTACGTATTACTAGTCCTCATGGACTTGACACACAATATGTTGGGCGTTGCCTTTCAACATCAAACAGCATGTTGCGTCTTTGTTTGCGTTGATGATCTTAACCTACAGAGCGATGTTTTTTCATTCAAGATAGAGAAATAAAAAAAGATCACTTATCCCCACTGCTTATTCAAAAAAGATTTCCACAACCCGCGCCAGCTGCGAAGAATCACGATGTACGCCCATTAATGAAAATCGCGATTCTTTGCTGAGTCGCGTCATAGAATCCTCTTGATCGAATCCTATTTCAAAAAAGCCATATCCGCCTTTTTTTAATATTTCAGGAAGCTGTATAAAAATTGTTTTATAGGCATCCATACCGTCATCGCCACCATCAAGAGCAAGAATCGGATCGTATTTTTGAACATTCTCATCAAGATTCGGAATAACTTGATTCGAGATATAGGGCGGATTCGACACTAAAATATCGAATCTTTCCGCCTCTTCTTGCCTATTTGCTGCATCCCATGAACCGCAAATAAATGAGCTACGATTCTCAAGTCCTAAATTTTGAGCATTTTCTTGCGCTGTTTTCACCGCCTCTGGCGCTATATCAACACCAATCCCGCTTGCATTTGGCAGCTCTGACAGGAGTGAGAGCAAAATACAGCCTGAACCTGTGCCTAGATCGAGAATTTTATATGGCTTTGTTTTATCCTCAAAACGCGCCAGCACAGCCTCGATCAATGTTTCAGTATCTTGCCTCGGATCTAAGGTTGCATCAGAAAGCTTAAAATTAAGCCCCCAGAACTCTCGCTCACCATATATACGAGATAATGGCTTACCAGAGACCACTTGCTCTAAATCGCTTTCTATTTGCGAATATATAGAATCTTCAATCAGTGCATCTGATTGCGTTATGAGCTCGTTCGCACTTATTCTTGCACGTTTACTCAGTACGTATCGTGCATCAGATTGAGAGAGTACAGACTTGAGACGCTTGTATATCGCGCCAATGGTGCGTTCATGATTGTCTGAGTTTTGCGCGTTCATTAATTAGTTTTCCATTGAAGCCAGCGCAGCCGCATTATCCTCTGCAATGAGCGCCTCAACAATCTCATCAAGCGATTCACCGCTCACAACCTCATCAAGCTTATAAAGCGTAAGATTAATACGGTGATCTGTTACGCGGCCTTGCGGATAATTATAGGTACGAATACGCTCTGATCTATCCCCCGAGCCAACTTGAGATTTACGATCTTCAGCACGTTCAGCCGCAAGCTTTTGGCGCTGCATGTCATAGATACGTGTAGCGAGCACTTTCATGGCTTTAGCACGGTTTTTATGTTGAGAGCGCTCTTCTTGCATCTCCACAACCACACCCGTTGGGATATGCGTAATACGCACAGCAGAATCTGTTGTGTTCACATGCTGACCACCTGCCCCTTGAGAGCGGTATGTATCAATACGCAAATCATCATTTTTAATATCAACTTCCGCTTCCTCTGCTTCTGGCAGAACAGCAACAGTGGCCGCAGACGTATGAATACGCCCTTGGCTTTCCGTTTTAGGCACGCGCTGAACACGGTGCGTACCAGATTCATACTTTAAGCGCTGAAACACATTACGCCCGGAAACCTCGCAGATAATCTCTTTATAGCCGCCAGCGTCACTATCGGAAGCCTCAACAACTTCAAACTTCCACCCTTGTTGAGCCGCATAGCCCTTGAACATGCCAAAGAGATCGCCCGCAAAAATTGCGGCTTCATCACCGCCTGTACCGGCGCGAATTTCTAGAATTGCGTTTTTAGCATCATCTTCATCTTTAGGAATGAGCGCCATGCGAATTTTTTGCTCTAGCTCAGGCACTTTTGCATCCAAAGCCCTTAGCTCTTCAGCAGCCATATCCTTCATTTCAGGATCATTAAGCAGCTCAGAGAGGTCTTCGCGCTCTTGCTGCGCCTCTTGCAAGGCGTTAATCGCTTCAACCACAGGATCAAGCTCGGCATACTCCATTGAAAGCTTGCTAAACTCTTCACCAGATAGACCGCCTTGCGACATTAATGCAGCAAGCTCTTCATGGCGTGATTTTATTGTTCCTAATTTAGCTTCTAGCGACATAGTAAATTCCCTTCAGGCGGGTATATGAATAGATTGTGGCTCTTAAGGCAAGTGAATTTTCACTCTCATTCAGCGAAGTTTTTCTTTAAATACTCTGCATCTAGTGGAATATCGCGTTTGACTTGCGCCTCATCACCAAGAGCCTTGAGCTTAACACCATCAATCTCCAGATGAACGCCGCCTGCGTTACCCAGAGAAATCGTCAGATCAGGTCTGCTTGGTACGTAATATTGATCGCCAGCATTCAAGACACGAGATAAAATTCTTTTTCCCTCACTATCGCGGATTTCAACCCAGCTATTTTCCATGATATTGAGGATAATATCGCCTTTACCGACGCCTTTTTGCGGTGCTTTTTGCTCTGTTTCAGTTGGAACATCATCATTTTCTTCAGAGTTAGTATTTCCTTGCTCAGGAGCTTTGTCACTCTCAGCGCTTAAATCATCATCATCGCCGAAAATTTTATTTTTCAGCATTTCAGGAACTGGCGGGATGTCATTTACTGAAATTTTCTTATCTGTTGCTGGCGCGGCTTCTTTTACGGGCGCGCCTTGCTCAGGAGCACTTGCCTCTTCATCAGATTGAGCACTAACCACTTCATTAGGGATTTTAATCAAAATCTCTCGCTCTTGTTGTGAAGAATTCAACCACACCCCACCCGCGATGAGGCCAACCAGAATTGTTAAGATCAAAACCCACGGCGGGGCGCCATTATGATCATCCATATTGGGCTTTTTATTTTTGCGCGTTTTTGATGTCGCTGCTTCTTGCTCACTTACGACTTGCGCCTTGTATAGCTCAACCATTTTTTCGCCATTAAGGCCTAGATAGTCAGCATAAGAGCGAATAAAACCAATCGCATATACACGCGCTGGCATTGTTTCAGGATCATTCTCCTCAATTGCAATGACCAAATGCGCTCGAATGCGTGTATTGCTCTCGATATCTTCCGGACTTTGACCGTAATGCATGCGCGTGCGCTTTAAGATCTCTCCGACGGGCAGATCTGTATAGGTCGCTTCATCCTGACTTGTGCTTTGCGTCATAATGAACTCAATATATCACTAATTTTTTCAAGCTTCTAGTGCTGAACTCAGGGCTTAACTTCTTTCAAAGTTTTGCCAACTTAGTCCTCTTTATCCAGGCCATAAGCAGAGTGCAATGCGCGCACAGCCAGTTCTGCGTAATCCTCAGCAATTAAGACAGAGATTTTAATCTCTGATGTTGAGATCACTTGAATATTGATGCCTTTTTCAGCAAGTGTCGAGAACATCTTCTCTGCTACACCTGAATGCGAAATCATACCGACACCAACAATAGATATTTTCGCAACATCTTCTGCAGAGCGAAGCTCTTTGTAATCAATTTCTGCTTTTTCAAGTGCTTCTAATGAGCGTGCAAGGTCAGTACGAGGCACAGTAAATGTCATATCTGTTGTTTCGCCATCTGCGGCAATATTTTGCACGATCATATCAACATTGATACCTGCTTTTGAAAGCGGGCTAAAGACTTTGGAAGCAATCCCAGGCTCATCCTTTACGCCTAGCAATGTTACTTTCGCTTCATTACGCGCACATGCAATACCGCTAACTAACTCTTCTTCCATATTTTTATCCTCTTTTACAATGAGTGTTCCCGGAATATCACTTCCGATATGATCTTCAAAACTTGATAGCACTTGCAAGGCGACACCTTTTTTCATTGCTATTTCAACTGAGCGTGTCTGGAGAACTTTTGCTCCTAATGAGGCAAGCTCCAGCATTTCTTCAAATGAGATTTTTTTGATTTTGCGTGCTGCTGGCACGATGCGTGGGTCAGTCGTATAAACGCCATCAACATCCGTGTAAATATCGCAGCGATCAGCATTAAGCGCTACAGCCATCGCAACGGCGGAGGTATCAGAACCACCACGCCCTAATGTAGAAATACGGTTACGTGCTGTGACACCCTGAAAACCTGGAATAACAGCCACTTCGTTTTCAGCTAAGCGCTTTTGGATTTCTGTGGCGTCAATATCTGTAATACGCGCTTTACCATGCATATCATTTGTGCGGAATGGTATTTGCCAGCCTAGCCAGCTACGGGCGCTAACGCCACGTTTTTGCAAAGCCAGCGCCATAAGGCCTGCCGTAATTTGTTCGCCGCTAGAAACAACTGTGTCATATTCGCGCAAATCTTGGAGCTTACTAATAGAGTCACAATAGCCGACAAGCTGGTTTGTAACGCCAGACATTGCTGACACAACAACGACAACCTGATTTCCCGCTTCGACTTCGCGCTTAATCTTTTCTGCAGCGCGCTCGATGCGCTCAACATCTGCTACGGAGGTTCCACCAAATTTTGCAACAATGAGTGACATTTGTGATTAACTGCTCTAAATATGTTTTCCAAAGACACTTTATTTATAAGGAAGCGCGGCTTATGTCCAGCATAGATCACAAAGAGATTGAAAATTTTTCTAAGGATTCATCGCATTGGTGGGATGAAAACGGCCCGTTTAAACCACTACATCGTTTAAACCCTGTGCGCGTTGGCTATATTAGAGATCAAATATGCGCGCATTTCGGGCGTGACCCAAGACAAATACGCCCCTTAGAAGGTTTAAGTATTTTAGATGTTGGATGTGGCGGCGGCCTTATGTGTGAACCCCTCGCCCGTCTTGGTGCAAGCGTCACAGGTGTTGATGCTGATCAAAACGCTATTAGCGTTGCGAAAGAGCATGCACAAAATGAGGGGCTAGAGATTAAATATCAGGCCTCAGCCGTTGAAGATTTAGCGCAGCAATATGACGTGGTGCTAGCCCTAGAAATCATTGAGCATGTGAATAACTCTGCAGCATTTGTGGATAACATCTCATCACGCGCTAACGCTGATGGGCTATGCGTTTTCTCTACTATCAACCGCAATCCTAAAAGCTATGCATTAGGCATCATAGCAGCGGAATATTTGCTGCGTTGGGTGCCTCAAGGTACTCATAGCTGGAAGAAATTTGTTAAACCGTCTGAGCTAGCAAAACATATGCGTCAAAGCGGGTTAAAACCTATTGATATGAAGGGGATGATCTTTGATCCGCTACGCGGAGAATTTAGATTATCAGAGCGTGACATTGAAGTTAATTACTTCGTGTGTGCGTGTAAGGAAGCCACGCTCTGATTAGGGCTAAACTTTATTATTAGTAGTTAAAGTAATATTCCTTAACAGGCGCGTCTACTTCTGGCGCTAGTTCTAATGATGAAGGCTTGCTGATATCAAACTCACTTGAGTTTACTGTTGCTTTAGCCTGCTCAAAAGTACTCGCTGTCGTTTCGCCTTGCTCAAATGCATCGAACATTTCCTTTAGCGCTACAAAAACTTTTTTAGGGATGATTGAGAAATTCTCAGAGATAAGAGCCTCTTCTGTTTTCTCTTTTGTATACACAAAGTTTGTACCGATTTTAGGTGATTTCAACATCGCCATATATGAGTTACTAATACCTTGTGTCCAAGTGATACTCCACTCTCCAATTACTACATGTGCCATTTTAATTCTCCTTACACGTTTTATTTTCTTAACAGATCGTTAATCGATCTTGTGGTTATGTTAAATAAAAATTAAGGTTATGTCAAACTTTTGTTAAGGTTTTTTTTAAGGTTCGTTAACCAAATTGGCTTTTCCACTCAATATCAGTCACTTAACCAATCGAATACGCCAAATGATGCGGCGCACAGTATAAAGTTTTTCTATATTTAAGCTGGGGCTTGCACCTGGTATTTAAGCTCTGGCATACTAAATGTAAGATAAAAATCAGAACTATAAATCTAATCTTGTCAAAGATACGGAGTAAAATCATATGAAAATCTTAGTACCCATTAAACGGGTTGTTGATTATAACGTTAAAGTACGTGTTAAGGGTGATGGAAGCGGTGTGGAGCTTGCCAATGTCAAAATGTCAGTTAACCCTTTTGATGAAATTGCAGTTGAAGAGGCTGTGCGCTTAAAAGAAGCGGGTAAAGCTAGCGAAATCATTGCTGTGACAATTGGCCCGGAAAAAGCCCAAGAACAACTACGCACAGCTATGGCGATCGGAGCAGATCGCGGTATTTTAGTTAAAACAGATGCACCTATTGATTTAGGCGGCGTTGAGCCTTTAGCTGTTGCTAAAACACTTAAAGCTCTCGTCGATAAAGAAAGCCCTGATCTTGTTATCATGGGTAAGCAATCTATCGATGATGATTCAAACCAAACAGGTCAGATGCTTTCAGCGCTACTTGGCTGGTCACAAGGCACTTTTGCCTCAAAACTTGAAGTTGATGGTAGCACCATCAAGGTCACGCGCGAGATTGATGGAGGCCTTGAGACATTATCTCTTAAAGCGCCAGCGATCATCACAACTGATCTTCGCTTGAACGAACCACGCTTTGCAAAATTGCCTGATATTATGAAGGCAAAGAAAAAGCAACTTGATATTCTAGAGCCTAGTGAACTTGGTGTTGATTACACGCCGCGCCTATCCATCGTTAAAGTCTCTGAGCCACCTGTGCGTCAAGGCGGCGGCAAGGTCTCTTCCGTTGATGAGCTAATCGATAAATTAAAGAATGAAGCGAAGGTGATATAATATGAGTATTTTAATTCTAGCAGAACATGATAATACAGCTATTAACCCAGCAACGCTGAGCACAATCGCTGCGGCGAAACAAATTGGCGGTGAGATCCATGTGCTTGTAACAGGTGCAGATTGCGCCGCTGCGGCGAATAGTGCAGCGCAAGCTGATGGCGTAGCGAAGGTCTTTAAAGCGGATGCGGCTGAGCTTGCGCACCATTTAGCAGAGAATATCGCGCCGATCATCGTTGAGCTTGCAAGTGGATATAGCCATATCCTCGCCCCCTCTTCTACTTTTGCGAAAAACGTTATGCCTCGTGCAGCGGCTTTACTTGATACACAGCAAATCTCAGATATTAGCGCTGTTATTGATGCCGATACTTTTGAGCGTCCGGTTTATGCGGGTAATGCAATCGCAACGGTTAAGTCATCAGATACGCTTAAGCTGATCACCGTACGTGGTACAAATTTTGATGCTGTAGCCGCTGAAGGTGGAAGCGCAGCCATTGAGGATGTAGCAAGCAAAGGTGATAGCGGTCTATCTAGTTTTGAAGATCTCGCTGTTGTTAAAAGCGATCGCCCTGAACTGACTTCTGCTGATATTGTTGTGTCCGGCGGACGCGGCGTTGGTTCTAAGGAAGACTTTGCTCTTATTGAGCAGCTTGCAGATAAATTAGGCGCTGCTGTTGGCGCTAGCCGCGCAGCTGTTGATGCGGGTTATGTCCCTAATGACTATCAGGTAGGGCAAACCGGTAAAGTTGTTGCTCCTAGCCTTTATATTGCAACTGGTATATCCGGAGCCATTCAGCATTTAGCGGGCATGAAAGACTCTAAAATCATTGTCGCGATCAATAAGGACGAGGACGCGCCTATTTTTGATGTGGCTGATTATGGGTTGGTGGCCGATCTCTTTGATGCTGTCCCTGAGCTTATTGAAAAGCTCTAAATATAAGCTGGCACAATAGAGTATTTGTAAAAGCGCGTTTTCATTGACTGATCTCGCGCTTTTCATTGCTATGGGCATATTTTTTCTTTAGAGTGCCTGAGACTTTCGAGAGACTAATTTGCTTTAAGCAGGATTTGATAATGAAACTAAAGACACAATTATCATACGCATTCTTTGCACTTGGCCTATGCCTCGCCCTATCGGCTTGTGGCGTCAAACCCTCACAAGTTAAAGCCCCTGACACAAGCAAAGAAGATAGTTTCCCGCGCACATATCCTGATCTCAAGCATGATCCTGCGCCAACTAGCTCAGAGATACTAACTCAATATCACTAAAATATAAGGACTTATCATGAGTGGTTTTCATGAAAAAAATAACGCGTTATATGCTGAAGATGTCGCACTAAGCGATATTGCTGCCGAATATGGCACGCCTACATATGTTTATTCTAGAGCCGTAATTACTACGCAATATGAAAAGCTAGCGGGTGCGATGGCAAAGGCTATGCCAAAATCACGCCAACCACTGCTTTGCTATGCGTGTAAAGCTAACAGCAATATTGCGGTGCTAAACTTACTACAAAAACTTGGTAGCGGCTTAGAAGTTGTCTCTGAAGGTGAGATGAGACGCGGCCTTAAGGCTGGCTTTGATGCAAATAAAATTGTCTCTACAGGGGTTGGCAAACAAGATAGCGAGATTGCTTTTGGCCTTAAAGAAGGTATTCACCAATTTAATGTGGAATCAATTCCAGAGATTTACCACATCCAAAAGATCGCTTCAGAGCTTAACATTGTTGCGAAAATTGTTTTCCGCCTAAACCCTGATGTATCTGGTGGAGGGCACCACAAAATCTCTACAGGGCGTAAACGCGATAAATTCGGAATTAGCATTGAGCGTGTTGCTGAAGGTTTCAACATTGCGAAAGAGATGAGCCATGTTGAGGCTGTTGGACTTTCTATGCATATTGGCTCGCAGGTCTTTAATGTACAGTCATTTAGAGAAGCTTTTGAAAAGCTGCCAAATATCGTTCATGATTTACGTGCTGCAGGGCATAAGGTTGAGCGCCTTGATATTGGCGGCGGTTTCCCGATCATCTATAACGATGAGCAGCTCTTAGATTTAGATGCTTATGCGCAGTGGGTTAACGAGATTATCGTGCCATTAGAAACCGAGATTATCATGGAGCCTGGGCGCTACATGGTTGGTAATAGCGGCGTGCTTTTAAGCAAGAGCATTCATATAAAAGAGACGCAAGATCGTTCTTTTGTCGTGTTAGATGCTGCGATGAATGACCTTATTCGCCCTACACTTTATGAAGCGTATCATGGCATTGAACCTGTTGAAAATCGTCAGCGCACACACAAGCTGTATGATATTGTCGGTCCTGTTTGTGAAACGGGTGACACATTTGCAACCGATCGCTCAATGGCGGAGATGCAAGCAGGAGAACTCGCTGTTATCAAGTCAGCAGGCGCTTATGGTTTCTGTATGTCTTCCAACTATAATACGCGTCCATTGCCGGCAGAAGTTATGGTTGATGGAGATATGGTTTCCCTTATTCGCCCACGCCAAAGCTATGAAGATATATTTGGCGGTGACATAGTACCGGACTTCTTGAAGTAGTATCTTTTATTTATAAAAAATATTAATGATGCGCATCGCCATGTGCATCATGCGCAAGCGTTGGCGCATGCTTATCTGCATGAGTATTTTCATGCGTATCATCAGCATTTGGTGCAGCGCCATGATCATCATGCTTACTATCCTCAGCCTCAACCCCATGTGTATCATTATGTTTATCGTGTGAGGCTTCCTCGTCATGCTCGATTGCAACTTCTTGCTTCTTCGCAGCCATCGCCTTACCCGCTTTTGATAAGATAAAGCTTAAGTGCAAGCTATCAGCCCCTTCTGGCATATGCGGGTATTCAACACTTATCGGCAAGCTCTCTTCCGCCTCAAGCATTTTAACAGGAGGCTCTATATGCCATACAAGTAACGGTGAGCCGTAATTATCTTTGATCTCAGCTTGAATAATCGGTATCGGTTGCTCTTCGCTTTTAAGGTTTAGCAGAAAACCTTCGATATGGATTTTTCCATCATCCGATAGAATTGCGCTTACTCGATCAAATTCAATGCCCTGCCCTGGTGTAGTCACTGACATACCTAATAAGTGATAGATAGCGGCGCTTGAAGGCCATGTCCGCACCATCGGCTCTTTCAACATCACGAGAATCGCAAGAATTAAAACAAAGATAAATGTCGCAGCTGCATAGCTTATCGCAACGGCATGAATAGATTTACCATCACTCAATTTTGATGCTTTTTTACTAGAAGCCCCAAGCTTTTCAGCGCGCGGCCTTACGCCTTTGGGAATTTCCTCTGGCTGCTGAGAGGCATGCGCTGCATCATCGTCTTGATCATCCGGCCTGCTAATCTCTTTTTCAATTTCTTTGATAATATCATCTGGATCAGGATATTCGTGCCATGTCTCATGACATTTCGAGCATTTGACGCGCCTACCTTGCGGCGAGATCATCTCTGACGGGATCAAAAAACGCGTAGAGCATTTGGGACAAGTTGCGATCATCAGGCTTACAAGGCTTCTCTTGTGTTGGTTTATCTAGTATTTATAGAATCTTCGCAGCCATACGGCAAGATGAGATCAACAAGATAGGCTCAAGATCATGGGTATAAGAGTTTTTTCAACGATTATAATCACTGCATTCACAGCAATAGCTGGGCTTTCCCCTGCCCCGACATACGCGGATGATACTGCATGTCAGATTGATCAGGGACGCTGCGCACTTGATATCTTAGAGCATGAGGCTCAAAAAATTGAAAATACGAGCTGGCGAGATCAAACATATAGAGAGCTGGCTAAACTTTTAGTGTCTGAAGGTCTAGAAAATGAGGCTCTTGCGGTGCTGCCTAAAATCGAAACGCCAGACACTGTCGCACTGACTATCCGTGGCATTGGCGTGGCTGCCGCTGAAATGAAGTTCGATGCACGCTGGACAGAAGCGCGCTATGAAGCCTTATTTACCGCCCTCAGAAGTGCGGCAGAAAAGATTGAGCATCCGCCCTCCTATGCCATTGCATTGACCTATATTGCTATGGGGCAAGCTTTTGCGGGCAATAATGACGGTGCTTGGGCGACCGCTGCGGATATGGAGAATGATTCACTCAGACATAAAGCCTATGGCGAAACAGCAGAGATACAGGCTGAGAATGGTGATGCAAGCGCAGCGATGAAAAGTATCGCGTTCATAGATTCATTAGCCTACCGCAATAAGGCCTATGTTACGATTTCCAAAATACTCGCTGATCAAAAAAACTATCAAGAAGCCTTTCAAGCGGCTATAAAAGTTGATAATCCATATAAGAAAGCGCAAAGCATTCAATATCTGATGAATGTGCGCCGTCATTACGATTTAAAAGACCATCTAGAGAATAAAGAGTAAGCTGCCTTGATTAAGTTTGAACATGTTGGATTACGCTATGGCGTGGGCCCTGAAGTTTTAAGCGATGTGAACTTCTCGCTTGAGCCGGGCTCTTTTCACTTCCTGAACGGGCCAAGCGGTGCGGGTAAAACCTCATTAATGAGCTTGATGTATTTGGGGCGTAAATCCACGCGTGGACGCGTAACAATGTTCGGGCAAAGTATTAATGATATGCCACAAGAAGGCCTGGCTAAGCTTCGACAGAAAATTGGCGTCGTATTTCAGGAGTTTAGGCTCCTCCCTCACCTCTCAGCTTTTGATAATGTGGCTCTTCCTCTTCGCATTATAGGCACGCCTGAAAGAGAGATTATGAGTAATGTGAATGAATTGCTCGAATGGGTGGGCTTAGGCGATTATAAGCAGTCCCTGCCTCTTACGCTTTCTGGTGGTCAGCAGCAACGTATTGCTGTCGCACGCGCGGTCATTGCAAGGCCAAAGCTTTTGCTAGCAGATGAGCCGACAGGAAACCTTGATGATGAGATGGGTTTTCGTCTGATGAATCTTTTTGAGCAGCTCAATACAATGGGCACAACCATTGTGATTGCTACGCACAGCCAAGCGATCATGGAGAAATTTGGTCATCCTCGTATGATGCTCGGTCACGGACATCTTAATATCGAAGATCCTAAAAAGAACTGGCTTCAGCGCACTATGGACGGGGTGTTTTAAAATGGCACTATTAGCGTTTCAACATGATAAGAAATTGGGTGTAGCTGATAACTCAGCGCGTTATGACTTACCGCTGCATAATAGTGCGGGAAGTGGGTTCTTACTTCTACTCGTTGCCCTTATGAGCTTTTTGGCCATGATGACCATGACGGGTGCTTTTGCAATGCATGGCGTAACGTCGATGTGGTCATCTGGTCTAGAAAATCAAGCGACTATCGAGATCCCAGCGCGCATGAGTGACGGAGAGCTTAGAGATAAGAATGAGCTATCCGCTTTGCGCGATAAGCTAAATGGCTTTTTGGCTGATCAATCTTATATTGAAAGTTATGAAGTTATGAGCCGTGAAGCCGTTGCTGATCTTGTCTCTCCTTGGCTTGGTGATGATGTGAACACTGCGGAGCTTCCCCTGCCCGTTCTTATTTCTGTTAAGTTAGAAGATAGTTCGGCCGATATTTTGTACCGTATACGTCAAAATATTAGGAAATATGCTGATGATATACGCCTTGATACTCATGAAAGCTGGTTAAGTGATATCTTACGTCTTGCAGGAAGCTTACAATTTTCAGCCGTGATCGTGACATTAATTATTGGCGCAACAACCGTGATTGCCATTGCTGGCGCTGTGCGCTCTCGCATGGCTGAGTTTAGAGGGGATATTGAGCTTTTACACTTAATGGGAGCCTCTTCGACCTATATCAGCAGTCAGTTCCAGCGCCATAGTGTTATCCTCTCTTTTAAAGGCTCTATCATTGGCATTATTACTGGCGCGCTTGCTTTAGGGCTATTTTCGATCCTTTCACCCAGTGGAGCAGAGAGTTTAGTCCCAGCGCTTCACCTCGGGCTATTTGAATGGATCATCCTTTTACTGATCCCTGTAGCAGCGTGTCTAATCGCCCATATCACGGCAAAAATAACCGTGCTTCGCACCTTGTCTGAGCTGCCGTTATAGATTAAAACATTTTTCATCATGACATTTTTAAAACACTCTTTGTTGACGGCGCTTTCCCTCATTTTGTTATGGGTGGCTGGTTTTATCGCTTTTAGTGCATATGCGCTAGGGCTTAAGCCAGAGAACCCTGAAGCAAGCACTGAAGCTATTGTTGTCCTCACTGGAGGGCCGGGGCGGATTGAAGAAGGCTTAGAGCTCTTCTCTTTAAACAGAGCGCCAAAGCTTTTTATAACGGGTGTGCATAATGATACGTCCCTAGATGATATATTAGGCAAATGGCACGGCAAGCGCGCGCTACCTGATTGCTGTATCACATTAGGGCATCAAGCCAATAGCACCACACAAAATGCTCAAGAAACATATGAGTGGCTTTCATCTAATGGCTATCAAACTATACGCCTTGTTACAGGGAACTATCATATGCCACGCGCACATATGGAGCTTTCACATATGCTACGCGGCGTAAAAATTTATAGCCATCCGATTAAGCAAGATGATTTAAACCAAAATCATCATTTATTGTTTAACCTGCTTTTTAGCGAGTATCATAAAACGCTATATAGATGGACTGCGCTTTTCTTTGAACCTGTAAAAACAAGCTCTTCATAATCATGGACTTATTGCGCTCGACTTTATTTAATCTGCTCTTTTATCTGCTTACGGCGCTCGCCTGTATAGTATGCCTGCCGACATTGTTCTTTCCACGTTCATTCTTTATGTGGGTGGTTAGCATGTTTGTGCATGGCGTATATTTCCTAGAGCGTTATGTGCTAGGGCTTAAGCTGGAGGTGCGTGGAGCGGAGAATCTCCCTGCAGAAGGAAGCTATATTATTGCCGCTAAACATCAGTCTTCATATGAGACCTTCAAGCTGCATCTGTTATTTAAAGACCCTGCCATCATCTTAAAGCGGGAGCTTTTGAAGATCCCATTATGGGGGCTTTATCTAAAGAAAAGTGATCCGATAGCGATTAACCGTAAAGATCCTAAAGGCGCATCTCACTCTATTCAGCAGGAAACAAAACGCGTAGCGGCGCAAGGGCGCCCTATTGTAATTTTCCCGCAAGGCACACGCGTTTCTGCTTTCTCCACTTCGAAAGATCACCCTTATAAAGTTGGTGTAGCGCGCATGCAAGAAGGCAGTGGCCTGCCTATTATTCCTATGGCGATTAACGCAGGGGTTTACTGGCCTAAGCATAAATGGGTTAAGCATAGTGGTACAGTCGTTTTTAGCTTTTTACCCGCGATTGAAGCTGGCAAATATGAGCGCGCCGTAGCGCTAGGGCATATAGAGCAGAGCCTAGA
>NZAJ01000073.1 GCA_002687495.1 Micavibrio sp.
CCTTCGAGTTCTTGTCTAGCCATTCGCTTGTTGGAAGTGCAAGCATACCACCTAGCAAACCTTTTTCAGGTCGGCGGTGTAGAAGGATTTCGCCATGTTCATTTTCAATCCAATAAACGCGCCCCTGTTTAGATGGGCGTTTTTTCTTTGGTGTTTTAAAGGGGAGCTTTTCGGGATCACCAGCTTTATATGCTTCACAATGAGCACTTAACGGACAAGATGAGCAACGCGGCGCTTTTGGGATACAAATCGTAGCCCCCAAATCCATAAAAGCTTGCGCTAAATCACCGGGCCGATGCTCAAAGCCATCAAAAAACTCATGTGCATAGGCTTTCAGCTCTAGCTTTGACGCTGGCATAGCTATGCGGTAATTAAATAAGCGCGCCATGACGCGCTCTACATTTCCATCCACTACTGTTGCAGGTTTATTAAAGGCTATAGCGGTTATGGCGGCGCTTGTATATTCACCAATGCCAGGGAGTTTTTTCAGCTCTGCTTGTGTATCTGGGAATATGCCCGCGAGATCGCAGCTTACAATTTGCGCGCATTTATGTAAGTTGCGCGCCCTCGCATAATAGCCTAGCCCTGCCCATGCTGCCATAACATCTTCATTAGGGGCATTGGCCAGATCATGAATAGTTGGCCATAATTTCAAGAATTTAGTATAGTAATCCTTAACGGCTGCAACAGTTGTTTGCTGAAGCATTACTTCTGAAAGCCATATATGATAGGGATCGGGTGTTGTCTCATTTGGCAAAGCACGCCATGGGAGCTGACGAGCGCTCTCATCATACCATACAAGAAGTTGTCCCCGTAATTCACGGATCATTTCTTCTCTTTTCTTGCTGCGTCCTGATCTTCTTGCCATAGTTCTTTTTTCATTATTTTTGAGTAGCGTGATCCACTTATGAGAACCTTATCCGAGGCCACTGCCAAAATTGCATCTTTAAGCTTTGAGCGTAAATATATCGCTTTGGGCCGTATTGTGAAGCATTGGGAAGAAATAGTCGGAACAAAGCTTGCGGATAAAACGCAGCCTATGAAATTGCACTATCGCAAAAAACCGGGCGCGAAGAAACCTGACGTCACATTAGAAATAGCAGCAAGCAGCGCAGATGCTACGATGCTTCACTATCAAAAGGATTTGATTTTAGAGCGCATCAATCAAATTTTTGGTGAAAAATGGATCGCAGCGATCAAATTTGTTCAGGTTGCGAGCAATGCCACACCCGTAAAACGCAAGAAACGCCCTATTCCACTTAATATGGATGAAAAAAAGACTTTATCCGGGCTACTGATTTCTGTAGAAGATGATGAAATGAAAAAGCGCCTAGAAAATTTAGGGCAAGCAATTATTATGGATGAGAAACGATGAAAGTAAATGCGAACACATTGCGCTCTGGTAATGTCATTGATCACGAAGGTAAATTATGGGTTATCGTAAAGAACGAACTTATGCAGCCGGGTAAAGGCGCAGCCGTGGCGCAGGTCGAAATGCGCGACCTTCGCACAGGTAATAAGACTAATGTTCGTTTCCGCACACAAGAAACTGTTGAGCGCGTGCGCTTAGAGCAAGATGATTATCAATTCCTTTTCAATGATGGTGATGATTACACATTCATGAATGTTGAGAATTTTGAGCAAATCACAATTTTAAAAGAGCTTATCGGCTATCCGGCAGCCTTCTTAACTGAAGGTATGATTGTTGAAGTTGAAACTTTTGAAGGCGAGCCATTGGGCGTCAAACTCCCAGACAGTGTGACTGTTGAGATTGTAGAAGCTGAGCCTGTTATTAAAGGGCAGACCGCAACAACATCATATAAACCTGCGATTTTGGGTAATGGTGAGAAAGTTATGGTTCCTCCATTCATCGAAGCGGGCACGCGTATTGTTGTAAAAACAGAAGATGGCGCGTATGTTGAGCGTGCAAAAGACTAACGCTGAGCACACAACACTAAAGATTTAAGCTTTAAATAAGGATAAAAATAATGGCTGCACAATCCCCTATCATGAATGTGATGATCAAAGCTGCTGAAAAGGCGGCGCGTTCTCTTCTTCGTGACTTTGGCGAGGTTGAACAACTTCAAGTCTCTCAAAAAGGCCCAGGTGATTTTGTAAGCGCTGCTGACAAACGCTCTGAGCAGATAATATTTGAAGAGCTTCAGCGTGCACACCCTAAATATTGCTTCCTTATGGAAGAGTCTGGTGCAGTCGAAGGTGAGAATAAGGATTATTGCTGGATTATTGATCCTCTTGACGGCACGACAAACTTTTTACATGGCATACCTCATTGGGCGATTTCTATTGCCTTACAGGTTAAAGGCGAGATTATGTTTGGCCTAGTTTATGACCCAGTTAAAGATGAAATGTTTACAGCTGAGAAAAATGGTGGTGCGTTTATTCACCGCAATAAGCGTTTACGTGTTTCGGGCCGACGTGATGCAATGCTTTCTATGGCGATCAGTGGCGCGCCGCGTCACGCTGTGAAGTCGCAAGAGCAATTTGCAAAAGAATATAAAGCAATGCAAACAACGGGCATTTCTCTTCGCAGAATGGGTGCAGCAGCACTTGATCTTGCTTATGTTGCTGCTGGGCGTGCAGAAGTATTTTGGGAGCGCTCACTCAAGCCATGGGATGTCGCTGCAGGCATGCTGATCGTTAGGGAAGCCGGTGGCTTTATTGCTGAAATTGATAATGATAAGAATGACCCACTTAAAACAGGTAACATTATCGCCTCTAATTCAGGTCTCTTTGAGCAAAGCAAAAAAGTGCTTAGAAGCTGTAATAAGTAGATTTGAAATAACGCTGCGATACAGAAATAGCGCTTATAGTCTTTTAAAAGGCTTTATGTGCGTTGGGCTTATCATCGCTTTATACTCGTCTGCATATCCGTTAAATCCTGCATTGGCGCAAGATAGCTTGCATTTGGATGAAGCGGATCTTGTCACACCGAGTGCGCAAGACATTTTACGGCAACTTGAAGGCAGTGCCCCAGCCCCTAGCCCTAAAGTAAAAGCTAAATCGCAGCCGTCCAATAAGCCGCAGAGAATTGAAGTCGAAGATAAACTCACACTGATTTTTTTAGAAAATGCACTTACGCTTAGTGACGCTATGAAAGCTGATATTTCCAGCTATGTGATCGCACATAGTTTCGAAGAGCATGAGCGGTATAAAATCATCTCTTATGCACATGATAGCGCAGATAGCGATGTAGCGTCTTTGCGTCAGAAAGCCCTTCAGCGTGCACTCATCATTCAGAATTTCTTACAAGAACACGACATCAGCACGCAACGCATAGATATATTCCCAATGGCTACGCTTGAAGAAAAAGCCGTCAAAAATTATGTAGAAATTTATGTTGATTAGCACCCTAGCCTGTTTTTTTCGTAATTATTAACATTTAAAGCCGTGAAAACTGATTAAAAGTTTGTATTTTTGCGCTGAGCGCGCTTTACTGGGCAACAATCAGACACATATTAATGCAGACGTTTTATAACAATTTGCAAAGAGAGGTTTTGTACATGGCTAAGTTGAGTCAAATTCCGGGTAAATATATCGTTCTAATAGCTGCATTGGCAGTGCTTTGTTTTGCGCTTTCTGGCTATATTCAAGATAAACTTGATGAATCAAAAGATTTTGCAGATGGTCTGCGCACAGAAGAGACAGCGCAAAATGCTGAAGCGACTGATATGAATGCAGTTGAAGCCAATGCGTCTAGCGACCTTCCCTTTGATTTAGAGCTTGCCAAACTGGAGCGCATTATGGGTGACCCGGGTGCTCCAATTAAAATCACAGAACACGCCTCTTTAACATGCGGTCATTGCGCAAATTTTCATGTCAATGTATTCCCAATGCTTAAGCAAGATTATATCGATACGGGTAAAGCTTACCTTGTTTATTCAGACTTCCCTCTGAATGCTCCAGCCTTAGCGGCTAGTAAACTGGCGCGCTGTGTTCCTGAAGAATATTACTTTGATTTCATCCATATGCTTTTCACACTGCAAAAAGAATGGGCATATGAGCCAAGTTATCTCAATATTCTAACGAAAAAGGCTCAGGCTTACGGATTAAGCCAAGAGACTATTGATGCTTGCCTTACAAATAAAGAACTTGAGAACACAATGATCGAGCGCCTCAAAGCTGTACAAGCGCTATATAATGTAAACTCAACACCAAGCTTTGTTATTAATAACCAAGAGCTAATTGTTGGGTCTTCGAATTATGAAGGTTTTAAGGCGCAGCTTGATGCAGCGTTAGAAAAAATCAATGCTGAAGGTGGTGGCATGCCTCCTGCCGCTGAGCCAAGTGAAGCTGCGGAAGGTGAAGCCGCTCAATGATCCAATTTGATCGCCTGCGTATCCACGGCTTTAAGTCATTCGTAGACCGGACCGAATTAGAAATCGGGCCCGGTCTTAATGGCGTTGTTGGGCCTAATGGTTGCGGGAAATCAAATCTCGTCGAGGCGCTGCGTTGGGTTATGGGTGAAAGCTCCGCCAAACGTATGCGTGGCGGCGGCATGGAAGATGTCATTTTTAATGGCACAGAAAAACGTGCGCGAAGAAATATCGCTGAAGTCTCGCTTTTAATGGACAACAAGACACGCACTGCCCCTGCTCTTTATAATAAACTTGATGAAATTGAGATTATTCGTCGCATTGAACGGGATAAGGGCTCTAATTATAAGATTAATGGTAAAAACGCGCGTGCGCGTGATGTACAGATGCTTTTTGCCGACACTGTGACGGGCGCGAACTCGCCAGCTCTTGTTTCACAGGGACGTGTTACAGAAATGATCAATGCCAAGCCGCTTGATCGCCGCATGATCTTAGAAGAATCTGCAGGTATTTCAGGGTTATTCGCTCGCCGTCATGAGGCAGAGCTGCGTCTAAAGGCAGCTGATAACAACTTACAAAGGCTACAAGACCTCATGGGCAGCATGGAGGGGCGTCTAAGTAGCCTTAAGCGCCAAGCCAGACAAGCGTCTCGCTATAAAAGCCTTAGCGCGCAAATTCGTCAAATCGAGATTTTAATCGCGCATATGGAATGGAGCGCGCTTGATGTGCGCATGAAAGACACACGCCATAAATTCGAAGAGGCAGAGAGCGTCGTCGCAGATCGCATGGCAGTCGTCACGCAGCTTACAAAAGCGCAAACAACACAAAGCCAAGATTTACCAGAGCTGAGAAAAGCCGAAGCCGAAGCTGCAGCCGCTTTACAGGCGCAAAAAATAGCTCTACAGCGCTTGGAAGATGAAGCTGAGCATCAAGCTAAGATGCTGAAAGAAACAGAAAGTCAGTTTGAACAAACGCAAATTGATCATGGCCATGCTGAAAATGAGATTAGAGACAATACTGAGGTTAGTGCACGCATTGAAACAGAGCAGACAAACCTCATAGAAGAGCAAAAACACGCAGATGAGCAACTCAAAGAAAAGAGTGAAACGCGTGATAGTTTGGAAGGTAAGGTTCTTGATCTAGAAGCGCGCTATAATGCTCTCATGCAGAGCACCGCAGAAATAAAAGCAGAGCGTGATTCCATCACTCGCCGTATGAATAATAACCAACAGCGTTTGGACACGCTCGTACGCCGTAAGGAGAGTGCTGCAAATGAGCTGGAGGCTGTAAAATCAAACAAGCCTGCTGCAGATGAAGATTATGAAGCGCAGATTGAAGCATTAGATAAGCGCACAGATGAGGTACAAGCCCTTATTAGCGAGAAACAAGCGGCATTAGAAAATATCGCTCCCGAAATTGAAGAGGCACGCTCATCTCTACGAGAAAAAGAATCGAAGAAGTCAGAGTTTATATCTGAAATCAATGTTTTAGAAAGTTTTATTAATTCAGATTTTGAGGAAGATTACTCACCTATTTTAGACGCTGTAACACCGAATAGCGGTTTTGAAAAAGCACTTTCGCGTGCTTTGGGCGATTCACTCATGGCCTCATTAGATGAAATGGCTTCTTCTAGCTGGCTAAGTCCAAAAACAGAGCGTGCAAACCTCCCTGCACTCCCTGCTGGATGCGAAGCACTTCTACCACGCGTTAAAGCGCCAAAGACATTAAATACTGCGCTTTCTCAAATTGGTGTTGTGGATGATGATGCGCAAGGTCATGCGTTATGGGAGCAGCTTCAACCTGGACAATCCCTTGTTTCTAAAGACGGAACTTATTGGCGTTGGGATGGCTATAACATTAAGGCCGAAGCAACAGATCGCCATGCACAGCATCTTGAGCAAAAAAATAGACTTGCAGCCCTTAATGAAAGACGTGAAGAGATCGAGACAGCTGCGAGTGACGCAGAACAGGCACTCTCAGAGAAACTTGAAGCGCAAAGACAAATACAGAGCACATTAAAAGAGCTTAACGCAGAGCGTGGTGAAATCATCCGCAAGCTCAATGAAAAACGCAGCGCATTTTCAGCCCTACGTGAAAAACTTGCCCGCAGCGAGAGCAATATTCAGCGCTTAGAAGATTCATTAAAAACAACACATATTGATATTGCTGATATTGAAAAGCTTATTAAGGAAGATAATGCACAGCTCAAAGCTTATGATGAAAAGACAAGCGAAGAGCAAGATGATGAGCTAGAGACATTAAAAACCAGCCTTACCGAGACACGCAGCGCTTATGGAGAAGCGGTCAGAGCTTATGATTTAACGCAGCAACAGCAAAATACACGCCAAGCACGCCTACATGCGATTGCAGATGAGCGCATCAACTTACAGAACCGCTCTATTCGAGCACGTGAGCGCGTTAAGGAACTTGAGCAGCGCAAAAGCAGCCTAGAAGAAAAGCTCAAGATTTTAAAAGCGCAGCCTTCTGACTTTGAAGATAAGAAAGACGAACTTCTTATCAATATTTCAAATTTTGAAAAAGAGCGTGATAAAGCTGCAGAAAATTTAGCGCAAGTGGAAGCAGCAGTTACTGAAACTACGCGCGCCTTAAAAGCGGCTGAGAGTACATTAGGGGAAGCACGAGAAGTTCGAGCAAGTTCTCAAGCGATGCTCGGCGCTATGCAAGAGCAGCGTAACGAGATGAAACGCGCGATTGAAGAGAAATTCGAGATGGCGCCAGAGAGCTTACGCCAACAATGTGCGCAAGATGCAGATGGCCACCTTCCGGCTGGCACATTGGAAGAAATGCGTTCCCAGCGTGAAAGCTTATTACGGGAGCGTGACAGCATTGGCCCTGTTAACTTACGTGCCGAAGATGAAATGAGTACGCTTGAAGGTGAAGTTGGTACCATGCTTCATGAACGCAACGACCTTGAGCAAGCGATTGAAGAGTTGCGTAGCGGTATTCAAAAAATTAATATCGAAGCGCGCGAGCGTCTTTTGAATGCTTTTGAGCATGTGAATGCTCATTTCTCTAGACTATTCGTACAGCTTTTTGGTGGTGGCGCGGCGCATTTAGCTCTTATAGATTCGGATGATCCTTTACAATCAGGCCTAGAGATTTTTGCGCAGCCTCCTGGTAAAGCGCTACAATCGCTCTCACTTCTTTCTGGTGGCGAACAGACTATGGCCTCAATTGCACTTATTTTTGCGATGTTCTTGACCAACCCCTCACCTATATGTGTTTTGGATGAGATTGACGCACCGCTTGATGATGCGAATGTTGACCGAGTCTGCGATCTTCTTGATGAAATTGCAGAGCGCGGCGAAACACGCTTCCTTGTCATCACACACCACCGCCTAACTATGGCGCGCATGGATAGGCTTTATGGGGTAACTATGGGTGAGCGCGGCGTTTCACAATTGGTCAGTGTTGACCTACAGCAAAGTTTTGATTTCGTAGAGGCGGCGTAATAAGTCATGAGTGATGATTTAGAAGATTTTGAAAAGAAGCTACAAGCTGCGCGCGACGAGCATGAAGATAAGAGTGCGGGCAAAACTTTAAGTGCTGGCGTTGAATTTACAGCACCTATGATTGGCGGCATGGTGATTGGCTTCTTTTTAGATAAGTGGTTAGAGACTGGCCCAATATTTGTTATCTCTTTGTTTTTATTAGGAGTTGGCGCTGGTATTTTAAATATTTACAAACTTTCTCAAAATATAGGCGGTACAGTTGGATTTTCGGAGTTGCATCAGCGCTCAAAAAACGCTAAAACCTCGCCAAGCGATGATTCAACGAAAACTGAATCTGAGCCTTAGGTTTAAAAGATAGCTTTTGGAAAATAAGGATAACCATGGCGGACGGTAATAAAATTGATCCAATTCACCAGTTTGTGATTTCTCCACTTATCGAAGTGAATATTGCTGGATATGATTTATCATTTACAAATTCATCACTTTGGATGGTGATATCTGCTGTTGTTGCTATTACATTCTTAACTGTTTCTATGCAGAAAAAAGCGCTTGTTCCTGGTCGTGGCCAAATGATTTCAGAAATGATCTATCAGTTTGTTGCAAGTATGATCCGTGAAAATATCGGCAATAAAGGCCGCGAATATTTCCCATTCATCTTTACTGTATTTATGTTTGTGTTGCTCGGTAACATGCTAGGCATGATCCCTCACTCCTTTACTTATACTAGCCACATTATTGTGACTGGCGTTATGGCGCTCGTCATCTTCTTGATGGTTATTCTTATTGGTATTGCGCGCCACGGCACACATTTCTTCTCTTTATTCGTTCCTCCCGGTGTTCCGGCTGTTATGATGCCGTTGATTGTACCGTTGGAAATGATTTCATTCCTCGTTCGTCCTGTAACATTGTCTGTTCGTTTATTTGCGAACATGATGGCGGGACATATTGTTTTGAAGGTCTTTGCTGGTTTCAGTATCGCCTTGGTTAGCCTTAACCTTGGTGGTGCAGAATATATCGCAAGTATCGTGCCTGCGGCCTTCAATGTCTTGCTTATCGCCCTAGAATTTTTGGTGGCGTTCCTTCAGGCTTACGTGTTCACACTTTTGACATGTATTTATCTGAAAGACACCATTGAAATTCACCACTAAATGTGTAGGATCACGCGAAAGCAAATATAAGACTTTAAAAAGTTTAAACTGGTTACCAAGCGTTATTAAATGAAAGGAAAAACTTATGGAACTAGAAGCTGCAAAATTGATCGGAGCTGCTTTGGCTCTTCTACCAATCGCCGGTGTAGGTATTGGTCTTGGTATGATCTTCTCATCATACAATGAAGCGATCGGTCGTAACCCAAGCTCTGCTGATTTGCTAGAAAAGAAATTCTTGCTTACATTCGCTTTGACAGAAGCTTTGGCGATTTTCGCATTGGTTATCGCGTTCATGATCATGTTCAGCAGCTAAGCTGAACTTGTATCTTAACTGAACGATATAAACCTTTTAAAAGTAAAGACGAACACATGATGGGTAGATCATTCCTTCTTATGGCTGTTATGGCTTTAGCACTTGGCTCTAATGCATCTTATGCATTGGCTGAACAAGCGCATGAAAATCATAGCGGGCAACATATTCCATTATTAGGAGAGGAGCACGCGCCAGCGCATGCAATAAACTCTGCTGAGATGCAGGAGGAAGCTACCCTTCATATTATTGATGAAGAACATGGTGCAGAAGCTCATGGCGAGCATGCTGGTGATGAACATCATTCTGATGGCTTGCCACAGTTTGACCCTTCTTCATTCCCTAGCCAGATCTTCTGGTTAGCGGTTGTGTTCATCATGCTTTATATATTCTTTTCACGCAAAACTCTGCCTGAAATTTCTAAAGTGATCGACACACGTAAAGAGCATATCCAAAATGATCTTAACGGTGCGCAGGAACTTAAAGATGAGGCGGAGCGTGTTAAAGCGGCTTATGAAGAAGCTTTGGCAGATGCACGTGAAAAATCTAGCGGCTTTTTTACAGCCGTTGATGAAACAATTAAGCGTAGAACTGAAAAAGCAAATTCTGGTTTTTCACATCGCGCTACTAAAGAGATTAATGCAACGATTGAAGCCGTGGAGCATGCTAAAGCAGATGTCATGGATCAACTTGACGATGTCGCTGCGAAAGTTGCAGCTGAAGCTGCTGAGAAAATTCTTGGCGTAAAGGCAGACATCAAAAAAGCTGAAAAAATCATTCAATCACTACAAGATAAAAAGAAGGCGGCGTAAGTCATGGATTTCCTTCAAGATGAATATTTCTGGTTCACTCTTTCATTCCTCGTCTTTTTATTCGGCGCTTGGAAGATGGGTAAGAGCAAGGTTATCGCTCTGCTTGATGAGCGTATCGAAGACATTCGTAATAAGATCAGCTCTGCGGAAAACCTACGTGTAGAATCTCAAGAGCTTCTTGCTCAATATCAGCGCAAACATAAAGATGCTGTGAAAGATGCGGAAGCGATTGTTGAAAAAGCTGAGCGTCAGGCTGAAGAAATTCGTCGTAAAGCAGAAGCTGAAATTGATGAAACAATTGCACGCCGTGAAAAGCAGCTTGAAGAGCGTCTAGACCGCATGAAAGCGGCGGCTGTTGAAGAAATTCGTCAGCGTGCGGCTGAACTTGCTATTGCTGCAACTTCAGAGCTTATTGCTGAGCAGCTTGATAAGAAAACAAGTGATAAGCTTGGTGATGAAGCTATCAAGGGTATCAGTAAGAACCTACACTAATCCTTACTTAAAAGGCTTTCATATGCCTACAGACTTGCAGCACGTCCAAAGAACTCCGTATGAAATTGTAGACGAGCTTGGGCGTGAAGCCAAATCTGCAGCAAGCATTTTAGCACAATGTGATGAAGACAAAATCAATCTCATCTTAGAAACTATTGCTGCGGGCCTGCGTCGCTCTGTCAAAAATATTCTTGAAGCGAATAAAATCGATCTCAATGCTGGGCGTGAGCGTGGTTTAAGTGCAGCCCTTCTTGATAGGCTTGCTTTGAATGAAGTGCGCATTGAAGCGATGGCTAATGGCCTTGAAGGTGTGCGCGCCCTGCCCGATCCGGTTGGTAGACTCCTATGGGAAAATGTTCGCCCTAACGGTTTAAAAATACAGCGTGTTTCCGCGCCGATTGGTGTTTTGGGTATGATTTATGAATCTCGCCCAAATGTTACAATAGACGCCGCGGCTTTGTGCTTAAAATCCAGAAATGCCGTTATTTTACGTGGCGGCTCAGAAAGCCTGAATAGCTCTTTAGCTTTACACAAAATCATTCAAGAGGCTCTTGAAGCATGCGATATTCCCAAAGGATGCGTTAGCATGATCCCTATCACAGATCGTGAAGCTGTAGGTGCAATGCTAGAGGCACATCACTTAATTGATGTGATGATCCCGCGTGGTGGTAAAGGGCTTGTTGCTCGCGTTCAAGAACAAGCGCGCATGCCAGTTTTCAGCCATTTAGATGGTATCTGCCATATTTATATTGATAAATCCGCACGTGAAGATATCGCGTTAAGCGTACCATTAAATGCCAAGATGCGTAGAACTGGTATTTGCGGCGCCATGGAAACACTTCTTTTAAGTAAAGATCTTGATCCTGAACTTGCTCGCAAAGTACTAGCCTCCCTCTTAGATGCGGGTTGCACTATTGTCGGCGATAAAATGGCACGTGCGTTAGATAGCCGTATTGGTGAAGCTTCATCAGAGGATTGGTCTACAGAATATCTTGATGCCAAGCTTTCTGTTGCTGTTGTTGACGGTGTAGAGGATGCAGTGCGTCATATTAACAGCTTTGGCTCACATCATACCGATAGTATTCTCACGGAAGATGAGAGCGCCGCCTCTTATTTCCAAAAGAATGTTGATAGCGGCATCGTCATGCATAATGCATCTACGCAATTTGCAGATGGCGGTGAGTTTGGTATGGGCGCAGAAATAGGCATCGCCACGGGCAAAATGCACGCGCGCGGGCCTGTTGGACTTGAGCAACTATGTACATACAAGTATTATGTTCATGGCAACGGGCAGACACGCCCTGCATAACTCGCGAAAAGCTTACCTATAATGGCTCTATTTTCTCACCCTCATTTGCTGAACTCAGCGCGCTGGAAAAATATGCGCATTGGGCTTTTGGGCGGATCTTTCGATCCTGCACATGAGGGACATGTTCACATCTCAATTGCCGCACTCAAAGCGCTAGAGCTGGATGCAGTATGGTGGTTAGTATCACCACAAAACCCGCTTAAAAGTAAAAAGCCATTGCCCACAACCGAACGGGTTCAGATTGCTGAAAAGCTTATTGAGCACCCTAAAATCCTCGTTTCAACCATTGAAGATGAGCTTCAAACGCAAATCACCTATCATACAATTCGTAAGATCAAGCGTGCTTTTCCTTATACTGAATTTGCATGGATTACAGGTATGGATAATGCGTTATCACTTCATACATGGCAAAATTGGCAAGAGCTCTTAGGTGAGATTTGTATGCTGCATCTTTCTCGTGCGCCTATTCAATCATTGGTAAGAAGCTGCCCTTTACGCATGCTTTCTCATCATAAGCATATCAATATTAAACGTGGGGCTGCCCGCCCACTAGATTCGGGTACGACGTACTGGATGATGCAGAAAAATATTGTTGAGATATCCTCAAGCGATATTCGAAAAAAACAAAGCTAAAGCAAGATCTTAACAAAAAATCATTTCATCAGCATTGCCTTATAAAAAGCCCCTTTCTTGCAGGCAGCATTTAAAAATATTATAATGTAAGTATGAATTTGATGTATTCAAACGCAATGCATGATCACCCTGATATTTCAGGATTTAGGAGGCCTAATGCCTCATAGTGCGCAGCACGCAAATGTAAATGCATCAAATATCTCTCACAACATGTGTGGTCTGTGGCTCGAATCTTGCGATTCGAGTTTTTTTATGCTACGACCGCAAAATCATAAACTTGAAAGGAGGCTGCGGCCATTTTAACCTATCACGAGCAAGGGCCTTTAACGCCCAACGAAACGAAAGAACTTATTGAGCAGTCATTAGACGCAGATAAGGCAGAAGATATCGTAACCATCTCTTTAGGGGAACAAACGGGCTTAGCCGATTATATGATTATCGCCTCGGGAACGTCCTCACGCCATGTAAGTGCTTTGGCTGAAAAGCTTAAGGACCGTCTTTCAACACGCGGTGTGAAGAACATTATCATTGAAGGTCTATCGCAATCTGATTGGGTTGCTATGGATTGTGGCGATATTATTGTTCACCTCTTCCGCCCGGAAGTCCGCGCTTTTTACAACATGGAAAAGATGTGGGGCGCTTCTGCACCATACGATGTCGTTGATACTCATCAAACGGCGTAGTATAAAGAGAGGATGAAAATTGATCTCCTCGTAATTGGGCGCCTTAAGAAGGGGCCACTCTATGATTTATGCCAAGACTATCTCAAGCGGATAGGCTGGAATGTAAACATCCTTGAATTTGAAAGTAAGCACAGAGACCCTGCGCGTATACAGCATGATGAGGCTGAGTTTTTGCTCGGCAAAATTGATCAAAATGCTGTTATCGTTGTCTTGGATGAACGGGGACACGGCTTGCGTAGCCTTGATTTTGCGAAAACCATTGAAGGGTTTCAAAATTCCGGCGAGACACATATGCAATTTATTATTGGTGGGGCTGACGGCTTAACGGAAGATGTACGTAATCATGCGAATATTCTTTTGAGTTTTGGTCAACAAACTTGGCCGCATATGCTTGCACGTGTGATGATTTTAGAGCAAATATATAGAGCACAGCAGATATTGCAGAATCATCCCTATCATAGGGAATAAGCTGCACTTACTTTCGTTTTTCTAAGGTTGGCCCATGCGCGCTCTTAAATGCATATTGCATCGTTACTCTTTGATAGCCCTACTGCTATTCTTAAGCGTCAATGCGTCATCCAGAGCTTTTGCAGAAGCCCCTACTCCTGCGCGAAAACTTGATGCAATTGGCTCGTTCGATAAGAAAATCCAAAATAAAAAGCAAGAGCAAAAGCAACTGGTTGAGCGCGCAGAGAAAATTGAAGATGAACTAACGGATCTTCAAGGTTCGCTTGTAAAGCTCGCTAACTCTATGCGCAAAAACGAAGAAACGCTTAGTGAATTAGATACACAAATTAGCAAATTAGAAAAAGATCAGTCAGGTTTGAGTGATCAGCTGGTTGTTGATCAAGGTGAGATGGCTGACCTTATTATGGCGCTTCAGCGATTAAGACGTTTACCGCCTGAGGCCTTGTTAGCTAGACCAGATGCGCCTTTAAAAACCGCGCAAAGTGCTATGCTGTTGCAAAATACGCTTCCTAGTCTCTATGAGAAAGCGCAACGTTTACGAGGAAATTTAGAAAAGAATAAAGCTCTTACGCAAGAGCTGCGGACAAAGCGTGACAAAGCGAAGGAAACGTCTAAAGCGTTAGAGGCTGAACATAGTAAATTGATGAATTTAGCCCAGAAGAGAAAAATCCTATATCGCGCAACGCGAAGTAATATTGATAATTACGAACAAGAAACAATAGAGCTGGCGCAGCAGGCTAAGAGCTTAAAAGAGCTTGTGCAGAACTTAGATGAACAGCGCAGGAGGCGCACTGCCCGTGAATCTGCAGCGCAGTCTTTAAAAACAATAGCCTTAAAAGTGCCAGCCTTTATTGGCGATAGCCTTAAGCCCCCTCGTCTGCCAATTTCAGGTATTATCAAAACGCGTTATAAGGAACTGGATCATTTTGGAGCGCCTTCGCAAGGTATCGATATTGAAGGCCGGGGCGGCGCGGTTGTTGTTGCGCCTATGGCTGGGACTGTGCGTTATTCCGGGCATTTTAAAAACTATGGCAATGTTGTGATTATTGAGCATGGTGATGGCTATCATTCGCTTGTTGCTGGGCTTGCGAATTTAGAAGCTATCGTTGGGCAAGATGTTTTAGTGGGTGAGCCAATTGGCCTACTACATTATGGACGAAATGAAGAAAAACCTGTTTTATATTACGAGTTGCGCTACAATGGCAAAGCTGTCGATCCGGCGCGAAAATTTTCTGATCTCGGGTAAGAGATTTTCATCTAAGCAAGCACATAAAGGATATCTTATTCATGCATGTTTCTAAATTTCCTCTTTTCATACTCGCTGCAGTTATTGGTTTTGTTAGCACACCAGCACATGCTGAAGAAAGCCGCACAGCAGGTACGCAGCCAAAATATGAAGCGCCAGATCCGGAATATCAAGAAACATACAGACAGCTTGACCTGTTTGGGGATGTGTTTGAGCGCGTGCGTGAGAATTATGTTGAAGAAAAAGAAGATAAAGACCTCATCGAAAATGCTATTAATGGCATGCTAACGGGCTTAGACCCGCATTCTTCATATCTCAATGATGATCAATTTGAAGATATGCGTGTGAATACGCGCGGTGAATTTGGGGGATTAGGTATTGAAGTTACAATGGAAAATGGCCTTGTGAAGGTTGTTGCTCCTATTGATGAAACGCCTGCAGCGGAAGCAGGGATTTTGGCAGGCGATTATATCGTCGAGATTGATGGCGAGGCCGTTATGGGGCTTACTCTTAACGATGCTGTAGATAAGATGCGCGGTAAAGTTGGAACAGAGATTAAGCTTTCTGTTGCCAGAGAAGGTATGGATGCGCCAATTAAGCTGACAATCATACGTGACATCATCAAAATTCGTTCCGTACGCCACCGCGTTGAAGGCAATGCTGGCTATTTAAGAATTACAACATTTAATCAGCATGCCGAATCCGGACTGAAAGCTGCGATTAAAGAAATTAAAGAAGAGCTTGGTAATAAGCTTATTGGCTATGTCTTGGATTTAAGAAACAATCCAGGTGGCTTGCTTGATCAAGCGATTGGTGTTTCTGATATATTCCTTGATAAAGGCGAGATCGTATCCACACGTGGACGCCACTCACAAGATACTAAGCGTGATAATGCAAGCTCAGGTGATTTGGCTGATGGCTTACCGATTGTCGTCCTTATTAATGGCGGCTCAGCCTCTGCTTCTGAGATTGTCGCTGGTGCTTTACAAGATCATAAGCGTGCAATTTTGCTAGGCACACAATCTTTTGGTAAAGGCTCCGTGCAAACAGTTATCCCACTTCCGGGTCATGGCGCGATGCGTTTAACGACTGCGCGCTATTACACACCTTCTGGTCGTTCTATCCAAGCAACTGGTATCACGCCTGATATTATCGTAGAGCAAGCGAAGATCGAGAATTTAGATATTCACGGTATAAGCGAAGCTGACCTTAAAGGGGCATTGGATAAGAAAGACAAGGCGAAAAAGGCTGATGAGAAAGATGATGAAGCTTCGGAAGATAAAGAAGCAGAAATTGAAGATTATCAGCTTATGCGCGCTCTAGACTTACTTAGCGGCTTATCATTATACAAAGACTCTGTTACGGCTGTGCAGGCTGTAAAAGCGCAGCAGGAGCAAGAGAGTGTCGCTGAAGCGCCTAAGACTGATGCGGATAAAGCAGCACAATAAATAGAGCTTGCTAGCGGGTTTAAATAAGGATGATAGATACGAAAGCGCTATTACAAACTCACTTCCAACCAAGAGCCTTTGGCTATGGTATGGGTGGTGTTGCGCTTATTTATCTAGGCTTATTTGGCTATGCGCTGTTAAGCAAAAATGGGACATATAGAGAGCTTGAAAGCCGTTTATCCTCTTATGCGACAATTATTGAGCATGATGTCATTTCCCAGCAACCTTTAAGTGATGCCGTTATTAGTGACGAAGAACTTCATCATGATAAAGCGCAAACATCTCATAATAAGGCGCAGCATACAGAGCATAGTGCTGAAAATGATGCACACAAAACACCATCACATGATGAGGTTGCGCACGCTATTGAGACGGCAGAAAATGATACTGAGCATGATAATGCGCCGAGCACAGACCTTAAGCCTTCAGATAAAGAGGATGGCACGCAAACGCTAACTGAGCTGCTTAATAATAGTAATATTAGCACGACAAAAGCTCTGCCAGTGGCGCCTCTACAAGGCTATTATGAAGATACGGCGCAAGGCCCTATTCCGGTTAAAACTGAGACTGGCCGCTTGCCTTTTAATGCTTACAAGAAGCCCTTTCTCCTTAATCAGAGTCAACCTGCTGTAGCGGTGGTTGTTAGCGGCCTTGGGCTCTCAGAAAGTTTATCAAAAACACTCATAGAACAGCTTCCGTCAGCTGTATCTCTTATTCTCTCTCCCTACACAGATAAGCCTGATTATTGGCGTAAGCAAGCACGCAGTAGAGGCCATGAGATTTGGCTTAACCTGCCTATTCAAACGCAGGATTATCCTTATAGCGATCCCGGTCCGATGGGGCTATTGAGTGATGTTTCCATTGCCTATAATCAAGAGCGTTTGGGCTGGCTTTTAACGCGCACCGCTGGTTATGCCGGTGTTGCCGCCTATACAGACCATACGATTAAGCGATCAGCATCTATGTATAAAGATTTATTTACACGCACCCTATCTCGCGGTATTGGGTTCTTGCAACTCAATGGTACGCAGGAAGATAACATCATACAGAGCGCGGCATTTCAAACACGAGCGCCTTATGTTGCCAATACGGCGCAAATCAATATCACTTCGCTTGATCAGAGCAGTTTAAAAGTTGCCCAAGATTATATGGCGTCTCATTTAAGAACTGTTATTCATGTTGATCCTGAGTTTTCAAATATAGAGGTTCTTAATAGCTGGCTGGTCAATTTGCAAAATGAAGGCTTTGTTCTTGCACCAGTTTCTGCCTTTGCTGACATTCCACAAAGTGCAGCGGATAATATCGAAGTGCATGAAAGCGATCCTCATGTTGAGCAAACACATGAAAGCGATGTGCATGTTGATGATCATCATGATGCACATAGCGATGAGGCGCATCATTAATGGCAGCTGGCTCAGATAAGACTTCATCCCCATTCGCTCACCTTCCTTATAGGCCATGTGTTGGCATTGCGCTTTTTAATGATAAGGGCGAGGTTTTTGTTGGTGAGCGTATTGATACGCCTGGTGCTTGGCAAATGCCACAAGGTGGTATTGATGCAGGTGAAGACGTTAAAAAAGCTGCACTGAGAGAGCTAGAAGAAGAAATTGGCTCGAATAAGGCGCGCTTTATAATGCAAGCTGAAGAGACAGTAAAATATAATCTACCAGATCATATGATTCCAAAACTTTGGAATGGACAATTTCAGGGGCAAGAACAACATTGGGTTGCTATGCGCTTTGAGGGAATTGATAGCGATATCAAGCTCGATGCGTGGGATCACCCAGAGTTTAGTGCTTGGGAATGGATAGCTCTTGAAGATTGCTTAGAACGTATTGTTCCTTTTAAGCGCGATGTTTATGCGCATGTCATTAAGGCCTTTTCCTCTATTGCTTCTGCAGCATAATTTGACAAAACACCCAAAGCTGTTTATATATTATGAAAATAATGTAATGCAGGGTGTAGAAAAATGACAGGTAAAATCACAAAGACAGCGAATAAAGAGCTTAAGGCGACAGAGCCAGCGACAGTTCAAAAGCCAAAGTCGGAAGAGCCTATTGTTGTAAAAAGAAAGCCTAATGAATTTGGTTCGTTCTATCGCTAAGCGTAACTGCGCGCTTATTTGACAGATTTCTAACTATCTACTAAATCTAGTAATTATAAAATATATATAGGGGTTTATTATGGATGATAGTTCAGAAGTAAAAAAAATGAAAAAGCTCAGCGCGCAGATGCATGAAGCAGCATCTCAGCACAATGTAGAAAATCCATCATCAAGAGATAGCCTTCAAAGACAAACGCAAGAGCTTGGTTTGGAGTATCAAAAGCAAGCTTGTGAAGCAGGTTATCAGCCGTTTGAGCCCGCAACTAAACATTATGGTGATAACATTCCGTTAAGTGTCGCCGTGGATAGTGTTAAAAAAGCGGCAGAAGAAGCTGAAGCTCGTTACACAATGAAAAACACAATGAAAGGCTTTTTCTAATTGCCGATATTGAAAAACCCGCCCTGAGAAATATCGAAGGCGGGTT
This sequence comes from Micavibrio sp., assembly GCA_002687495.1. Lineage (GTDB taxonomy): Bacteria > Pseudomonadota > Alphaproteobacteria > Micavibrionales > Micavibrionaceae > TMED27. The sequence goes on from NZAJ01000073.1 coordinate 18,886, forward strand.
TTGTTGTTATGGGTTTAATGGTGACCATGCAGGGTCTGAACCATCTTGCGGCGTTCTTAGCCAGCGTTCATTATATCCGGTAATATCAACCGTATATACTTTAGCTTGGCGTTGTGTTCCGCCGGGTCCTACAGCGCGCTCTTTGAAATATGTAAGAACGCGGCCATTTGGTGACCAGCTTGGCCCTTCAACATGATAGGCGGTTGTAATTAAACGCTCTCCTGAGCCATCAGGACGAATGACACCAATATAAAATTTTCCTTTATACATACGTGTAAAAGCAATTAAATCGCCACGAGGAGACCAGACAGGGTTTGCGTAGCGTCCATCGCCAAAAGTAATCCGCTGAGCGTTTGATCCATCCGCATTCATTGTGTAGAGCTGCTGAGAACCACCACGATCAGATTCAAAAACAATCTTTTTCCCATCTGGCGCATAGCTTGGCGCAGTTTCAATCGCGCTACTATCTGTAACACGGCGAACACGACGATTAGATAATGTCATTTCATAAATATCGCTGTTACCGTCTTTTGCCATCGACATAATGACTTTCTTACCATCAGGTGAAAAACGCGGAGAAAAAGTCATGCCCGGAAAATCGCCTAAAAGCTCATGACGACCAGTATTGATATTATATAGATATACGCGTGGGCCTTTGGGGCCATAGGACATATATGTAATTTCTTGCTCAGTTGGAGAGAAACGCGGCGTTAAAACTAGATCCGCACCGTCTGTAAGATATTTGTGGTTATATCCATCTTGATCCATAATCGCCAAACGCTTCATGCGGCGCGTTGGCGGACCGCTTTCGGCGATATAAACAATTCTCGTATCGAAATAGCCCTCCTCGCCTGTTAGGCGCGTATAGATTTCGTCAGAAATAATATGCGCGATGCGGCGCCAATTATCTTCATTCGTCATATAGGCCATGCCGATAAGTTGCTGCTGACCGTAAACATCCCAAAGACGAAACTCGACGCGCGCACGTCCATCATCTGCTTTAGTCACAGCGCCAGATACAAGAGCTTGTGTTCCGATAGCGCGCCACTCACCAAAACGTGGGCCCGCATCGTTCATAGAAGCATTATCCTGCACAAACGAGTTTGGATTTAAGGGCTTAAAAAGACCGGAGCTTTCAAGGTTTGCGGCTATAACCTGAGGGATTTGATTCGCATAATGCGCATCTTCTGCCGCTAATGCATGAAAAGAGGTTACAGCGATCGGCATTGGCTCGACGGTCCCTTTGGTAATATCTACGCGAAGCTCTGCATTGGCTTGTGCTATAGGCAAAACAAATAAAAGGCTTAGGCTTAGAATGATTTTTCTTAACATGTCATCGTCCTTTCTGAGGGCATTGGTCGCATTCTTTTATGCGGGCTAGAGCATATCACGTGGATCGAAATTCAGCACTGTATTTTTCCAGCGATCATATTTATCTGCGGGTAATTTTAACGGTGAGCATGCAGGGTTGCGTACTGCTCGCAGGGCCGAATCTGCCGCGGCTTTATAGGCGGGGTCACGATCATAGCGCCCGTTATCAATTATAGTTGCACGGTTTACTGTTCCATCAAGGTTAATGCTTAAACGAATTTCAACGGAGAGATTTTCAGCATATTTAGCGCCTGAAGGCACATTCCAACATTTGGATATTTGGTATTTTAGAGCGTCAAGTTCACTCATGCTAAGCTGCGTGCCAAGGGGTGCGATCTGGCCTTTAGGGGCGCTCTCTTCATCTTTTTCCTCTATATCTTGGTCTGGTGTTTGTTCCGCAGCATCAGGCGCTAAATTTTTCAAAAGTGAGGAAAATGCATCTTCCTGCGCTGCTTCTTCAGGTTTTTCTTTTGGCTTTTCAGGCTTAGGTTTTGGGGCTGGCTTTTTCACCTCTTTAGGCTTTGGTGTTGGCGCAGGCGCTGGCTTTGGTTTTTCCGGCTCTGCCTCTTTAGGCTGCTCTAATTGTTTTGGCTTGGTTAAATCAGGTGGATTTTGCGCTGTGTTTTTAACCGCTTCAGCGGGTTTTGGCTCTGGCGCTTTAGGCTTTTGGATTTCTTTTTCTGGCTCAGGCTTTGGTGTAGGCTGAACTTGCACATCGGTTTGGGTTAACTCATCAATTGTGACGAAGTCTACAGCAATAGGCTGGGATATTTCTGGTGGCTCTTTCTTAGAAAGCGGGATGCCAAAAGCCGCTACCGCAAAAATGAGCACATGAAAAATTACCGATAAAATGAACGCCTTACGCATGGAGCTATCGGTAACATCAGCTTTAAAGCTATTTTTTAACGCAGCATTCATTGTTGCTCCGAGATCAACGCCACTTTTGTAAAGCCAAGACCATTGACGCCGCCAATAAGCTGCATCACTTGGCCATAAGAAATCCCAGCATCAGCGCGAATATAAATGCGTCTTTCCTGCATATCATTTCCGGCTATGGCTTGCAGTTTAAGTAGCAGCGTTTTTTGCTCAAATTCCTCTTCGCCAATATAGAGCTTACCTTCTTTAGTCAGGCTAATTTCTATAGGTTGGTTATCATCATCTGAAATAGCTTGGGCGTCACTTTTAGGAAGATCAACGGGAACACCAGCAGTTAGCAAAGGTGCTGCCACCATAAAGACGATCAGCAGCACAAGCATCACATCCACCATAGGCGTGACATTTATCTCAGCCATCGGCCTATATGTGCCACCAGTGCGGCGGCCTCTACTTTTAGTCTTTGTTGCTAAGGTTGCTCCCATGGAACATTGCTCCTTTATAGCTTCAATTTGTTATTTTGCTCATCATTCAAAATGAGGGCTTAAGCGGCTTTACTGCCTTTAGCATTCGCGCTTTGAGAGTCAAGGTGACGTGATAATATGGCAGAAAACTCATCTGCAAAAGCTTCTAGGCGGTCTGCGTAACGATTAATACCATTGGAAAAAACATTGTAACAAACGACAGCAGGGATCGCAGCTACAAGACCTAAAGCTGTAGCAAAAAGAGCTTCAGCAATACCTGGTGCAACAACTGCGAGGCTGGTGTTATTTGTTGCGGCAATTGAAGAAAACGAATTCATAATGCCCCATACGGTTCCGAACAAACCCACAAAAGGTGCGACTGAGCCCACAGAAGCTAAGAAAGTCATGCCTTTTTCTAAGGCATTGATTTCGCGACCGATTGTAACATTCATAGCGCGCTCAACACGCTGGCGCAGAGATGCTTGCATACTCTCTTTAACAGGCACACCGTCTGCAACACCAGCTTGCCATTCATCCATACCAGCAGAGAAAGTTGAAACAAGCGGATCAGGATCTGTGTCTTTAACACGCGCATAAATTTTATCTAAGGCTTCACCGGACCAGAAAGAATCTTCAAATACATCAGCGCGGCGATTGATTTTCTTTAGCACAGAGCGTTTAGAAAAAATGATCGACCAACTCCATAAAGAAGCCCATATCAGAATAATCATAACCGCTTTAACAATAAAGTCTGCCTGCATAAACAGCCCCCACATGCTCATATCATGAACAGCAGCGCTTCCAGCGAGTACAGCGGCATCAACAGCGGCGGCAGGAACAGCTTCAGGCATTGGTAAATCTTTCTCTTTTTAATCTATAAATTTTTCAAATTCGCCGCGCAAAGCATCAGGAATACGTGAGGGCTTAATGGCCTCGCTATTTACTGTGACGAGCGCGACTTTCATGTCACACACTAGGACATCATTGCGATTCTCACAATATAGAGTTTGGCGCATAACGAAGCTTGAGTTCTTCATCTCTTCAATCGAAGTTTCAAGGCGCAGTATGTCGTCTAAAAAGCCCGGTGATACATATTCAATATCCATATGCTTGACGACAAAAATAACACCAAACTCTTTACGTAGATCAGAGTTTTGATGCCCTATATCGCGCAAGAACTCCGTCCTACCGCGCTCGGCAAAATTTAAATATGAGCCATGATAGACAACGCCGCCAGCGTCAGTATCTTCATAATATATACGTATTTTCATGTCATGATGTGCCATGATGGAAGCCCTTTCGAGAGTTAGTCATCAAGCATATTGAGTTGTGCTGTATTAGATATAGGCTTTAGTCCTAAATATTCAAAACCTTTTTGAGAAAGCATTCGTCCGCGGGGGGTTCTTTGCACAAGACCTTGCTGCATGAGATAGGGTTCAATCACATCTTCGATCATATCGCGCTGCTCAGAAAGAGCTGCAGCCAACGTTTCCACGCCAACAGGCCCGCCGCCATAATTTTCAGCAATGCATTTAAGATAGTTTCTATCCATCATATCAAGCCCGCTAGCGTCAACATCAAGGCGTTGTAAGGCGTGATCAACCAGAGAAGCTGTTACCTCGTCAACTTTTCCAGCTTGGGCAAAGTCACGGACACGGCGTGTTAGCCGCCCGGCAATTCTTGGCGTACCACGAGAGCGCCGTGCAATCTCCAAAGCCCCTTCTGCGCTGAGTGGCATATTGAGTAAACGCCCAGTGCGCGCGACAATATTTGACAATTCTTCTGCCGTATAAAATTCTAAGCGTAAAGGAATACCAAAACGATCACGTAGCGGGTTTGTTAAAAGACCTGATCGTGTTGTTGCCCCAACAAGGGTGAAAGGCACTAAATCGATTTGAACACTGCGTGCTGCAGGACCTTCACCAATAATCAGATCAAGTTTTCCATCTTCCATTGCAGGATAAAGTATTTCCTCAACAGCAGGGTTGAGGCGATGGATTTCATCAATAAAAAGGA
>NZAJ01000074.1 GCA_002687495.1 Micavibrio sp.
ACTGAAGCAACTGAGTTTTATGAAATTTATAATCTTGATGTTATAGTTATTCCAACAAATGTTCCTGTTGTAAGAGATGATCACAACGACCTTGTTTTTACTTCTCAAAAAGACAAACTTGTTGCTTCCATTAAAGAGATACACTCAATGTACCAAGTTGGTAGACCAGTTCTTGTTGGCACAACAAGTGTGGAAAAGTCTAAGGAACTTAGCCAAGATTTACAAACAAAATATAAAGTTCCGCATGAAGTTTTAAATGCGCGCCATCATGAGCGCGAAGCTTTCATCGTTGGGCAAGCCGGTCGTCCGGGCGCTGTCACAATTGCAACTAACATGGCTGGTCGCGGTACTGACATTAAGCTTGGCGGTAACTTGGAGATGTGTGTGCATGATGAGATTGGCCCTGAGGCTGATCCAGTTCAAGATAAAGACAAAATCGAAAAGATTGCTGAGCGTATAGAACAAGATAAAAAGACTGTGCTGGAAGCCGGCGGCCTTTACATTATCGGTACAGAGCGCCATGAATCACGCCGTATTGATAACCAGCTTCGCGGTCGTTCAGGGCGTCAAGGTGACCCTGGCGCGTCTATGTTCTTTCTCTCCGTAGAAGATGATTTGATGCGTATTTTTGCTGGTGATCGTCTTGAAGCACTTCTTGGTAATGCCAAAATTGGTCTGCAAGAAGGTGAAGCTTTAGAGCACCCTCTTATTTCTAAAATGCTAGAACGTGCGCAAGCTAAAGTCGAATCCATGCATTTTGAAGTGCGTAAGAACCTTCTTAAATTTGATAACGTTATGAATGATCAGCGTACGATCATTTATGAGCAGCGCCGCGAGATTATGGCCTCTGATGATGTTGAGGATTTGGTTCAAGACATGCGCCATCAGGTCATTGAAGATACTGTAAGCGCGACAGTCCCTGCTGGCAGTTATGCTGAGCAATGGGATACAGCGAGCCTTCACACTGAATGTCAGCGCTTGCTTGGGCTTGATCTTCCCATTGCGGATTGGGCAAAGGAAGAAGGTATTGCAGATCAAGAACTGATTGAGCGCATCATTGATGCTTCTGATCGGAAAATGGCTGCTAAGGTTGCGCATACTGGTGCGGCTGTATGGCGTCAGGTGGAGAAATCCATCGTGCTTCAGCTTCTCGATCAGCAATGGAAAGAGCATTTGCTTAATCTTGACCATCTTCGCCAAGGTATTAATTTGCGCGCTTTTGGTCAGAAAGATCCGCTTAATGAATATAAAACAGAAGCATTTGCAGCCTTTGAAAATATGCTTGATGTCATGCGTGAAGTGATCACTCAAACATTGTCACTTGTTGAAGTGAATTTCGATGAAGCTCAGGCACAACAAGCAATGCATGCTATGGAAGCTCAGCCTCGCCCACAAGAAATGCATGAAGGTCGTGATGATCCTGCTTTAGAAGGCGAAGGTAGCGTGATGAAAGATGCACGTGAGAATAATGTTCAGCCGATAAAAGCTGCGCCTATTAAGTTTGATAAAAATGATCCTTCAACATGGGGTAAGGTTCAGCGTAATGCCTCTTGCCCTTGTGGATCAGGAAAGAAATATAAACATTGCCATGGCGCACTTGCTCAACAAGCTTAAATCCCTAATTAGCGGGGAGAAACCTCATAAAAACTCTCTTCAATATGAAGAGGTTTCAGGGGATTTTGACGGGCAATATAAAGAATGCTCATTCTCTAGCCAAGCTGGTGAGCAGGTTACAGAAATTCATTACAGTGATTGGGGCAAGGATAGCGATCCGGTTATTCTGTGCGTTCATGGGCTTACAGGCAATGGTTATGATTTTGATTTCCTTGCCCCTGCCCTCGTTGATGAGGGGTATCGCGTTATTGCGGTTGATCTTGTCGGACGCGGTCGCAGCTCCTTCCTCGAAGATCCCCTCTTATATAATTACGAAACTTACATTGCCGATTTATTAGCCTTAATTAAGCATCTTAACGTCAAAGAAGTGGATTGGCTTGGCGTATCGCTTGGCGGCTTACTTGGCATGTGTGTTGCTGCAATGGATGAGAGCCCTATTCGCCGTTTAATAATCAATGATGTTGGCCCTGAAGTACCGCAAAAAGCGTTAGATTTCATTTATGATGTTATTCGCGTTCCTTATTATTTCGATACGGTTCATGATTTAGAAGCGCGTATGCGCAAAACACGAGGTCTAACTTGGGGCCCACTAAAAGCTGTGCATTGGCATCACATGGCTGAGCATAATGCTCGCGCTTGTGATGATGGACGTATTACCTACGCCTATGACGCGCAGATCGCCCGTATTTTTGAAAGTGAGCCTGTTGGTAATGCTGATCTATGGGCTTGCTGGGATGCTATAAAAGTGCCTGTCTTTGTTATTCATGGTGGCTTTTCAGTTTTGCTTACAAAGGCTATTCTTAAGAAGATGGAGCAACGTGGCCCTGAGTATGATCTCGTGCGGTTTCATGATTGCGGACATGTGCCATCACTTATGCGTGCGAAACATATTCATGAGATCACTCGCTGGCTTAAGAGCACATGTAACGTTTTGAGTTAAATATACGAATTCTATTTTACAGATCACGTTCCAAGGGGAGATAGACATGATATCACGTAAGAGTTTTGCATCACTAGGCCTTATGGCCGTTTTGTTTTTATTACCGCAGCAAGGCTTAGCTGCAAATGAGGCAGCTGCTCATGGCGTGATAGCACATGCCACCTTTGTACATGGTGATGTGTCTTTAGAACGTGAAGGTCATGAGCCTGTTAGTATTGCGCTTGGCGATGCTCTGTATGAAGGGGATACATTGCGCACAGATCAAGGTGAATATGTAGAGCTAGAATTTATTGATAATACTCATATTGAGCTTACGGGCATGAATGGCTCTCTCACGCTTAATGAATATGTCTTTGATCCAGAAAACCCTGCTGAAAACAAAGCACATTACAGTGTTTTAAAAGGTAGCTTTAAATATATAAGCGGTTTGCTTAGCCATCATGATGCTGAGAAGAGCAATATCACAATCGATCTTGATTTTGGTTCTATCGGTATTCGCGGCACAACTGTTTATCGCGCTATGTCTGATGGTGAGTGCTGGATTTTCCTAGAAGATGGCTTGATTGATGTTAGCAATGATGGCGGTTCTGTCAGCCTACAGCCTGGCGATGGGACGCGCATTCATGACTTAGCCGTGGCGCCTGTTGATGCCGCTCCTTGGGGACAAAAGCGTATTGACTGGATTAAAGGCGAGATGACGAAGCCCTAATTGAAAACTCTAGGCTTGCTCTAGCGCGTCAATGCGCATAAAACGTCTTTATGAAGATTAAAGCCGATATCGTTATTTTTGGTGCAGGCATTGCTGGCCTCTGGTTATTTCACCGTTTAAAAGCAGAAGGTTATAACGCGCTTCTTCTTGAAAGCCATGCAATTGGTGGCGGTCAGAGTATCGCGTCTCAAGGGATTATCCACTCAGGTTTGAAATATGCATTTGCGGGCAAGATTAATAAGCTTGCTCAGAGCATTAGCGCTATGCCAGATCTTTGGCGTGATGCTCTTAACGGCAAGGGAAATGTAAACTTATCCGCAGCAAAAATGAATGCGAGCTCACAATACCTTCTTATCCCGGGGGGCTTGATGGCTGGGCTTGTTAAGCTCGTCACAAAGAATGCATTGGGTAATAATGTGCATGAGGTGCACAAAAATGAGTGGCCTGAAGAAATAAAGCAAAGCGGTTTTAAGGGCACTGTTGTGTTTATGGATGAACCTGTCTTGGATGTGCCTTCAGTGATTCGTGCTTTAGCGGCCCCTTACAAAGACTCTATTCGCCTGATCGATACACCCAACGATCCATATGGCTTTTTGGCGCGTCATAACATCACAGCCGACGAAATTATATTTACTGCAGCGGGGGGCAATCACGAAATTGCCAATGCGCACAAACATGGGGAGGGGTTGCAGACACAAAAGCGCCCGCTTCTTATGGGGATGATGCGCGGCGCGCCCTACCCTCTTTATGCACATTTAGTGGGGAACTCAGACAAGCCCGTCGCAACGATTACAACACATAAAGCACATGATGGTGAGCTCATATGGTATTTGGGCGGCGGCGCGGCAGAGCGCGATAAAGAGGCCAACCCTGACGAGGTCTATAAAGCTGTGCGCAAAGGTTTTGCGAAATATCTTCCTGCACTGGATCTTTCACAGGTGCAATGGGCCACTTTGCCGATAGATCGTGTTGAAGGTAAATCCAGTATTGATGGCTGGATGCCAGATACACCGACAATCCATTCTAGCGGAGCGGTGCATTATTGCTGGCCGACGAAGCTGACTTTTGCACCGCTTCTAACTGATAGGCTTCTTGAGCGCATTCAAGTCAAGCCAAGCGCAGTGCAGAGTGATTGGAGTTTTTTAGAGGAAGCGCCTTATGCACAAGCGCCTTGGGATGAGGTTGAGACATGGACGGACAGCTAAAATCTATCACGTTAGGCTCTACAGGGATTGAGGTCTCGCGCGTTGGCTTAGGCACGGTTAAATTCGGGCGTAATCAAGGCGTTAAATATCCGCAAGGCTTTGAGCTGCCGAGTGATAAAGAGTGCCTTGATTTATTAGCGTTAGCGCGCGATTTGGGCGTTAACATGCTCGATACTGCTCCAGCTTATGGCCGCTCAGAAGAACGTTTAGGGTCTCTATTAGAAGGACAACGTCAAGATTGGGTCATTATCGGCAAAGCCGGTGAAGAATTTGAAAATGGGCAAAGCGCATATCATTTTACAGCAAAGCATTTTCGTATGAGCCTTGAGCGCAGCCTCAAACGTTTACGTACAGATTATCTTGATGTCTTGCTGATTCACTCAGACGGGCATGATTTGGATATTCTTTCTAAACCCGATTTAATTGAGGAAATGCAACGCTTCAAAGAGGAAGGTCTTGTCAGAGCGATTGGGGCTTCGACAAAGACTGCGCAAGGCGGCATTAAAGCTCTAGAGCTTATGGATGTAGTGATGGCGAGCTATACGGAAGCCTATCAAGATGAAAAACCTGCCTTAGATTATGCTGCTACGCATCAAAAAGGCGTGCTTTTAAAGAAGGTTCTCTCTAGTGGGCATAATACCAATTTTGAAGATGCGATGCGCTTTGCCCTTAGCCATCCTGCCCTACCAGCCGCGATTATTGGCACTATTAACCCTAAACATTTAGAGCAAAATATCAAAGCCGCTTTAAATACTTAGAAACCACATAAAAACACCTGTAAAGCATTGATATTATATAGCAATCAGAATTCGTCTTATTGCTCGTCATAAAATGCTATAGGGGGGTGGGGTCAGTTTTTTAAAAGACAAAAAACCTGCCACCAATTAGGAATATTATCACAAAAACTAAAGATATGTCTATAAAGCTCTAGTGGTTAAAACATTAAGCTTCAGAGTCTTCGATAATGTTTTCTGGCGGTGTTACACGCACTTTGGTGATTTGATTGCGCTGACGTCTTAAAACGTCAAAACGGAAGTCATGAAACACAAAGCTTTGCCCTGCATTTGGAATGGTTTGTGATTCATATAGAATAAGCCCTGCTAGCGTTGAGTAATCCTCATCCGGTAAGCCCCACTCATATTCACGGTTAAGGTCACGAATTGTCACTGTACCATCAACTACATAGCTATTATTGGTTTGCTTACGCACGCCAGGCACCGAGTGGTCGTGTTCGTCATCAATTTCACCGACAATCTCTTCCAAGATGTCTTCCATCGTGACGATGCCCATCGCTGTACCATATTCATCAACAACAATCGCAAAATGCTCTTGCTTGCGGCGAAACTCTTGAAGCTGATCGTAAAGACTTGCAGTCTCAGGAACAAAGCGCGCTTCAAGCATGATTGAGGAAAGCTCGATCTTATCATATTTGCCCTTACAGTGATTAATCTGGCGTAAAAGTAATTTCGCATGAATAATACCGATAATATTATCCATGTCATTTTCCCAAACGGGAATACGCGTGTGAGGGCTATCGAGGACAATATTTACGATTTCATCCATTGGTAAAGACGCATCAATGAGCGTTACATTCTTACGGTGCACCATAACATCTTCGATAGGCACATCTGCCAAATCCAAGATAGAGCGTAGCATAGCGCGCTGTTCGTGCGTTTCTTCTTCGGGGCCTTGATGCATCTCGATTACTCCGCGAAGGAGCTCAAGGTGTGAGCCTGCACCAACCTTAGAGATATCAATACCTATAATCTTCAAAACCATACGCACAATCCATGTCACCATTTCTGTGATTGGGGCAAAGATGATAATCACAATGCGGATTATTGGCGCGATGCGCATAGATAGGCTCTCTGCGTGATGCAGTGCATAAGTTTTCGGTAGAACTTCAGCAAAGATCAAAACCAATAAGGTCATAACCAATGTGGCATAGACAACGCCAGCATTGCCAAAGAGTTGAATCAGCACGTTCGTTGCCAAGGCCGAAGCCATAATATTTACAAGGTTATTTCCCAGCAAAAGGGCGCCAATCATGCGGTCTTTATGTTCTCTGATACGGTTAACCATGGCTGCGCGAGGGTTGCCCTCTTTCTCACGGTTAACCATGCGCACACGTGATGCCCCTGTGAGGGCTGTTTCAGAGCCTGAGAAAAAGCCCGAAAGTACGAGCAAAATAAAAATTGCGGCTATAGGGAAGAGAATTTCGAGCTGCATTGCCCTTTGGCCTCCTTGGCTATTTTTTCATGTCCACCTAAAGAATCAAACAATACGTCTCTAACCAATTTCTCTGGCACATCAGCGCTAATGAAAGCATCGCCGATACCGCGCGTAAGAATAAAGACCATTTTGCCGCTCACGACTTTTTTATCTCTGCGCATAACATCGATAAGGGCGTCTACATTGGTTGTCAGACCGCTAACATAGCCCGCGCGTGTTGGCAGGCCTATATCTTGAAGATGCGTTTCAACGCGAGTCACATCTTCTTGTGTACATAGTCCCATACGGCGTGAAAGCTCAAAGGCCATAACCATACCGATCGACACGCCTTCACCATGAAGAAGTGTGCCGTTATAGCCTGCTTCTGCTTCTAAGGCGTGGCCGAATGTATGGCCTAAATTAAGAAGTGCACGGCGACCTTTTTCTTTTTCATCTGTCTCCACCATGATCGCTTTCGCTTTACAGCTTGTTTCGATCGCATGGGCGAGTGCTTCTTGGTCTAGAGCAATGAGGCGCTTTGCGTTTTTCTCAAGCCATGAGAAAAAGGATGCGTCTTGGATCAGGCCGTATTTTGCAACTTCTGCATAGCCAGCTAACAGCTCTCTTTCAGGCAGGGTTTTTAGGGCTTCAATATCAATAAGCACTGCATCAGGCTGATAGAAACTTCCGACAAGGTTTTTACCTTGCGGGGTGTTGATACCTGTTTTACCGCCGACAGAACTATCAACTTGGGAGAGCAATGTTGTCGGCACTTGTATATATGGGACGCCGCGCATAGCGATAGAGGCACAAAAGCCTGTCAGATCACCAATGACACCGCCGCCGACCGCGAATATAACAGAGTTACGGTTTAGGCCTTCTTTTAAGAAGAACTCACTGACCTTTTGCATTTGAGAAAATGACTTTGTTTTCTCGCCGGGTGGTAATGTGATGATTTTTACATTTGCATGGGCGCGTGCTTTTAGGTCTGTTGCGACCTGCTCGGCATAGCTGGTGACGTTTTTGTCTGTCACAATAAAAACAGAGCGGCCTTCAAGGTCGCTTGGGACAAAATCATTTACTCGGGATAAAAGCGAAGCACCTATATATATATCGTATGATTGCTTGCCGAGATCGATCGTTAAAATTCGCGTTTCCATAGCGCTAGACATTAGCCTCATTTATGTGTGCAGACAATAGATTAATGAAGCTTTTGACCTCTTCTTGGGTCGCATGTCCGTGATTTTCGAATATTAACGGGGCTTGCTGATAGAGATGCTCGCGGGCGGCATAAATATCTTGCAGCTTTTGATATGGGTTTTCCTCTTGAAGTAAGGGGCGATGAGTGGCTGTTTTGACACGCTCCCAAATGAGATCCAAGGGCGCGCGCACCCAAATCACGATGGCGTTGTCTTTCATATAGGAAAAGCTTTGCTCATCGAGAATGGCACCGCCGCCTGTGGCAATGACGCTAGCGCCCTGCTCTATTAGCTGCTTTATTGTGCTGGATTCTGAGCTACGGAATTTTTCTTCACCGAATCGTGTGAAAATTTCCGGGATGCTCATAGCCGCTTTTTCTTCGATGACTTTATCAGAATCATAGAAACTTAGAGACAGGTTCTGGGCAAGCATACGCCCTATGTGGGTTTTACCTGCCCCCATCATCCCTATCAAAATTATTGGCTTATGAATGTTCATACTCATGCATCGCACAATAAGCTGCGAAAGCACTAGCGTAAAGCCTAAGTTACTTGCTTATATAGACTTTTTCTTATGTATATTGATAAAAGCCATATTGACAGCATATGGGGGCATGTGAATAATGCGCCTAAATTTATGAAAATGCTTGACAAGCCTACGCCTGACTCGTTATGTAATCCTACCTGATTATAAAAAATAGCTAGTCAGGGCTTGATAAAGCAAAAAACAGGTGAGTAACTATTTTCTGCGTTTGTCATACTTTTCAGCGCTCCGCAACAAAGAGAGCGCAAAGTGTGGAGTTTAAAAATAATCGCAACGACCCCTAAGATTTAGGGTTTGGTGCTTTAAATAAAAAGTTTTAAGGAGAAAAACATGGCACGTCCAGGTCGCCCAGCAATGCCGAAACCAGATTTACACCCTATGGTGGATGCATTTTTAGATATGCTGACAACAGAGCGCGGTGCTGCTCTTAATACACGCCAAGCTTATTGGCGCGATTTAGCAGATGTTAGCCTATATCTACGTAATTCACGCAGCACAGATATCGATGCAGCGACAACTGCTGATATCCAAGCGTATCTTAAAGATTTGAGTGATAAAACTCATACTAAAGGTCAAAATAGCGGCAAAATCGCTGTGCGCACAGTTGCACGTCGTTTATCTGCTCTACGTCAGTTCTACCGCTTCATGGTTTCTGAGAGCAAACGTAGCGATGACCCTACATCTACAATCGATAGCCCAAAGCAAACACGTACTTTGCCTAAGACATTAAGCGAATCAGAAGTAGATCAGCTTATCAAAACAGCTGGCGAAGCTGGCACACCTGAAAGCGTGCGTTTAGTTTGTTTGCTTGAGCTTCTATATGCTACTGGCCTTCGTGTGTCTGAGCTTGTTGGTCTTCCAATGTCTGCAATTGGTGAAGAAAGCCAATTCATCATGGTTGCTGGTAAAGCTGGTCGTGAGCGTATGGTTCCTTTATCAGATGCAGCGCAAGAAGCTCTTTCATCTTACATGAATGTTCGTAAGCGCTTTATCGGCACTGAAGGTGCAAGCACTCAAGAGCAGTGGGTATTCCCATCTCGTACATCAGATAGCGGTCACTTAACACGTCAGCGTTTCGCTCAGCTTCTTAAAGATCTAGCACGCGCTGCTAAGGTTGATGAAGACCGTGTTAGCCCACATATTCTTCGTCACGCTTTCGCAACACACCTTCTTTCACGTGGTGCGGATCTGCGTAGCGTTCAGAAAATGCTTGGTCATGCGGATATTGCTACTACACAGATTTACACACATATTGTTGGTGAAAATCTTGACAAAACAGTGCAAGAAAAGCACCCACTCTCTAAGAAGTCGAACGGCTAATTAGAGGTTTTCCTCATTATTTCTAAATCAGGCGAGCATCTATTTATTGAATAGGCTCGCCTGTTTTGTTACAGTCCGCCAAATTCACCCATTTAGTGATTTTTAAAAGGGCAGCTTTTGCGTTAACAAGAAGAAGAAGAATCATGCTGGATTTTGAAAAACCAATTATAGAGCTAGAACAAAAAATCTCAGAGCTACGTCATGTGAGTAGCGATGGAGAAGTCAATATCGCTGATGAGATCACGCGTATGCAGAGCAAGGCAGATCGCTTGATGCAGCAAGCCTATGGCAAGCTTACTCCGGTACAAAAGGTTCAAGTGGCACGTCACCCTGAGCGCCCAAGTTTTAATGATTATGTTGCTGAGCTTATTACAGATTACACACCACTTGCCGGGGATAGAAACTTCGCAGAAGATTATGCCCTTCCAGGTGGTATAGGCCGTTTTAATGGTCAGCCTGTTGTGATTATGGGTCATGAAAAAGGAAGTGACACAGAAAGCCGTATCAAACATAATTTTGGTATGGCGCGTCCTGAAGGTTATCGTAAGGCGCAGCGCCTAATGGATTTAGCTTCACAATTCCAGCTTCCGCTCATTACTCTAGTCGACACTAAAGGTGCTTATCCAGGTAAAGGTGCGGAAGAGCGTGGCCAATCAGAAGCGATTGCTAAATCGATTGAGAAATGTTTGCGTACAAATGTACCAATGGTTTCAGTGATTGTTGGCGAAGGTGGTTCAGGTGGTGCGATTGCAATTGCTGTAGCTGACAAAATTTATATGTTAGAGCATTCAATTTACTCTGTTATTTCACCTGAAGGCTGTGCATCCATTTTATGGAGAAGTGCAAAGCATGCAGATGAAGCCGCAACGGCGCTAAGACTGACTGCGCAAGACCTATACAAGCTTAAGCTTGTGGATGGCATTATTGAAGAGCCTGTAGGTGGCGCACATCGTCACAAGAAAGAAATTATTGCGCGTGTTGGCAAGCAAATTCAAAAAGGTCTTGATGAGCTTACGCCTTGGGATGCTGAAAAAATCATTCAGGCACGCCGTAAGAAATTCTTGGCGTTTGGTAGAGATTTATAATCCCCTGCCCTCATTCGTAGCATAATTAATATTAAAAGCACCTTTCAAGGTGCTTTTTTCTTAACATTTTAACTAAAAATAATTTCACAACTGAATGCCCATGCATTCACAAATTAATATAAAGTATAGAAAAAGCCGGTTACGAGAGGCTCAATTAGGCATCATAACCGGCTTTTATATAGCCCGTATTATCATCAATTTAAGAGTATAGAGTACTTCCTTGCATGCGCTGTGTAGCTGATGAAGCTGTGACCTCTGTGGCCATCTTATTTACAGACACATAACTATTTTTTGTTAAGCCTGAACCTACTGAGTTCGAAACTTTCACATCATTTTTATCGATCAAACGCGCGCGTGCGCGCATGTAATCAAAGTTACCATGACCAGCACGCTCATGCCCCATCTCGGTGCTTGCCGCACGAAAATAAAGCATAATGAATACACGTATTGCAGCCGTTAAAGATGTGTTTGGCTTTTTACGCATACTCACAAGTGAGCATACATCATGTGTTGAGCAGCGTTCTCTTTTAGCAACCTCATATAGAGCATTCCACATTTCCGGCTCTAGGCGTACGGATGTACGGCGCCCTTGAACAGTAATGTTTCTGCTTACGAGTGTGCTCTTCGATTCGCCACTTTCACTTTCAGTTTTTGTACTCTCGAGTGCAGTTTTAGACATCGTTATTCCCCCTATGTCTTTAAGTTTTTGTATGTAGCAACTCTTACGCATACAACACAACTACTACACACAACCAAGGGGTGTAAAGCACTTCCTCACTTGAATTTTATTGCGGTGCATCAAGCCTTAAGGATAGCGCATGCAACCCATAATCGAAAAAAGGTAATAAAAGCTGATTTACCATCTGATGTTTTTGCACTCTATTTTTGCCAGTAAATTTTTCCGAGGTCATAACAATTAAGAAATGCGTTTGGCCGCTGCCGTCATCACCTGCATGCCCGGCATGTTTAGCGCTTTCATTAATAACCTCCAAATGTAGAGGCTCGAATTCTTTTTCTAATGCGGCCTTTATTTTCTCTTCTAGCGACATAACTCTTTTCCCATAGTGATGATTTCTTTATAATTATAATGATGCCTAAGATTTATTTAAAACCTAATTCGCCCGAATTTGCAGATGGGCCTGTGCGTAAATCCAAAGAACAGATTTGCGAGATGCCTGGTTGTAGCCTCAAAGCCGAGCATAAGGCCCCTAAACATAGAGGGCTTAACGAGTATTATCATTTTTGCCTCGATCATGTCAGGGAATATAACAAAGCGTGGAACTTCTTTGACGGCTTATCAGAAAGCGAAGTTCAAGACCATATGTATAGTAGCTATTATGGCGATCGTCCGACGTGGAAATATGGCGTAAATGGTGATTCTGAAGATGCGCTTTACGATAAGATTTGGCAAACTTACCATGGCACAGACAAAGAGCCTCCGCGTAGAGAGCGTAACGAGCGTTTTGGCTCAGGCTTTAGTACGGATACGCGTCAGACACCAGAAGTCGAAGCCTTAGCGATTATGGGTTTAGAGCCACCTGTAGAGCTTGCGGATATAAAAAAGCGCTATAAAGAATTGGCTAAAAAACACCATCCAGACCTTAATAAGGGCTGTAGTAAGTCCGAAGAGCTTCTCAAACGGGTCAATATGGCCTATACAATATTGAAGCTGGCTTATGAGGCGTATGAAAAATTGCCAAAACGTTCAGAGCGCTAGCCTCTATTTATACGAGTTACAACACAGCGATATTAATTACAAAGACTAATAACCCTATGAAAAATACAAGTGATCCCGTCATGCCCCTAGATATCACAAGCGATGAGCAATATGGCTCGCTCCCTGATACGAAAATCAGTGTGCGTGAGGTTTTTGGCCTAGATATTGATTGGGAGGTACCGGCTTACAGTCAGGAAACACAAAATGTGCCTAAGGCTGATCCGACATATCAGTTCGATCATGATACTACATTAGCCATTCTGGCAGGCTTTGCGCATAACCGCCGCGTGATGATTCAGGGCTATCACGGCACAGGTAAATCGACGCATATTGAGCAAGTGGCGGCGCGCCTTAACTGGCCGTGCGTGCGTATCAACCTCGATAGTCATGTAAGCCGTGTCGATTTAATCGGTAAGGATACGATTGTTCTAGAAGAAGGAAAGCAAGTGACCAAATGGCAAGAAGGCTTATTGCCATGGTCATTACAGCACCCAGTCGCGCTGGTATTTGATGAATATGATGCCGGACGTCCAGATGTGATGTTTGTCATCCAGCGTGTTTTGGAAAACCAAGGGCGCTTAACGCTTCTTGATCAGAATAAAGTCATTAGCCCGCACCCGGCCTTTCGCCTTTTTGCCACAGCCAATACGATTGGTCTTGGTGACGCAAGCGGGCTTTATCACGGTACGCAAGCACTTAACCAAGGGCAGATGGATAGATGGAATATCGTCACTACGCTTAATTATTTACCGCATGATGATGAAGCGGCAATTATGCTAGCGAAGTTCCCAGAAATGGATAGTAGCGAGGGACAAGACGATATTGACAAGATGGTGCGCGTGGCAGACCTCACTCGACAAGGTTTTATCAATGGAGACCTTTCAACACTTATGAGCCCGCGCTCTGTGATTGCATGGATTGAAAATATGCATATTTTCGCAGATAGAGAGCTGGCCTTCCGTCTTGCTTTCTTGAACAAATGCGATGAGGCAGAACGCCCACTCATTGCGGAATATTACCAGCGCTGTTTTGGTATTGAGCTACCACAAAGCGCAATTCGCGCTGCAAGTGTAAGTGTGGATTAACAAGATTTTTAAGATAAAGTTGGGCCGTCTTCGCCATTCAGAGCGCTACGCCCCTTCTCTGCAAGCTCGCCAATATCAGTAATAAACTCTAGGGACTTTTCGAGAGAGTTTTGCACGAACCCATCCCCATCATCTGCTTCGTTGTTGAAAACATTACTGAGAGCGCCTATTGTAAATATAACGGCCAGCGCTTTAAAAACACTCGATAGAGAAAAGAAGCTGCTACCGCTCTCTTTTTTACTTTCCATACCGAAGATTTTCTTAACGCCCCAACCTAATAGGCTCATAATATTTACTCCATGGTTAAACCATAATCCGTTAATCGAATTTTACCATAAACATTAATTTCTGTGCAAATTTGAGAGCGGGCCGAGATGCACTACACAATAAACAGCAAGGTTTCCGCGCAAAAATCGTGAGATCACGAAAAAGGGATAATTAGAGCCCACCCCTCGCTTTTTTTGTCAAATTTAGTTATGAATTACAGCTATGAGCCATGAAACACATGATAACAGCGAAGAGATAAAGCATATGCTTAGCGCGACAATGAGAACATTGTCAGGCATGGCAGAGCTGGACATCACTTTCTCGCCACATGAAGCACCTGTAGGCAGACTTTCCACGACAGGCGCGCCGCGCGTTCCGGCACCAACAGCCAAAATGAGCGCAGAAGAACTTAAACTCATTCGGGGCTGCGCGGATGCGCAGGCGCTTTATATGCGCCACCACGACAAAAAGCTGCATAACAAGCTTGCCCCCATGGACATAGAAGCGCGTGAAGCGTTCAATGCCTTAGAACAAGCGCGATGCGAAGCTTTAGGGGCACGCGCGATGGAAGGCGTAAAAAGCAATATGAATGCGGTGCTGGCTGAAAAATGCAAGCGCGCAGGCTTTGACAGCATGAAGGATGCGGCGCAAATCTCGACGGCCGATGCGCTGCATGTCATGGCACGCCTTGCTATGACGGGAGAGAAAGCCCCGAACGAAGCTGAGAACCTGTTAAAACTCTGGCAGCCCTTATTGGAAAAGCAATTCCATGGCGTGGATTTTAGCGCACTTATTCCCTATCTGAATGACCAAGAAGCCTTTGCGCGCAATGCACGGCAAATCCTTAAAGCGATGGAAGTTTTGCCATCCGATCAAGATGAAGATGATGGCGAGATTGAGCAAGAAGACGGCGCGCCCGAACATGATGAAGAGGACAATTCGCAGGACAATGAAGATCAAGATTCGGAGCAGGATCAAAATGAGCAGCAAGATATAGAAGAAGAGCTCGAGGCAAGCGAAGATGAGCTGGATGATCTTGAGAGCCAGTTTGACGATACACCAGAGGATAGTGATTCTCATGAAATGAGCGGAGAAGAAGCGGCCGGCCCCAGCGCACAAAGTCGAGAAACCTCACCGCACGGTCCGCATGGATTATATACTGTATATACGACAGCATTTGATGAAGAGGTTGGCGCAGAAGAGCTTGCCGATCAAATGGAGCTTAGCCGCTTGCGTGACATGCTGGATAAGCAGCTTGCGTCCCATGCGGCTGTTATTACAAAACTTGCCAACCGCCTACAAAGAAAGTTAATGGCGCAGCAACAGCGTAGCTGGCGCTTTGATTTAGAAGAAGGCATCATTCATGCCCCCCGTTTGGCGCGTATCATTGCTAACCCGACTGTGCCTCTCACTTTCAAGCAGGAGCAAGAGCAAGAATTTAAAGATACTGTTGTGACCCTCCTTATTGATAATAGCGGCTCTATGCGCGGTCGCCCTATTGGTTTAGCAGCTATGAGCGCGGACATCATCGCGCGCACGATGGAGCGCTGCGGGATTAAGGTCGAGATATTAGGCTTCACCACCCGTGGCTGGAAAGGTGGTAAAGCGCGTGAGCTTTGGATGGAGAATGGCCGCCCTCCTCAACCCGGACGATTGAATGATATCCGCCACATCATCTATAAGGCCGCCGATGCACCGATGCGCCGCACGCGCAAAAATATTGGACTGATGCTCAAAGAAGGTATTTTGAAGGAAAATATTGATGGCGAAGCGCTTGTGTGGGCATATAACCGCCTTATAAAGCGTAGAGAAGCGCGCAAAATCCTGATGGTCATTTCTGATGGCGCGCCAGTTGATGATTCTACGCTCTCTGTTAACCCTAGCAATATATTAGAGGCGGATTTACGCCATGTTATCAACTGGATTGAAAGGCAAAGCCCTATTGAATTAAGTGCGATTGGTATTGGACATGATGTCACGCGTTACTATGCACGTGCGATGACAATTTCGGATGCAGATGAGCTTGCAGGTGCCCTGGCGGGGCAGCTTAGTGATTTATTCGATGATGTTTAGGAATTAGCGCTCTAAACCTTTTGGCTTTGGATTTTGCTGAGATGTAACACTTGCTTTATGAATGGCCTCACTCCCTGTCGAGTATGATTTAGCAAGCATATAAATTTCATCTTGTTGAAAATTAGGCATCGGCAGCTTTTCATCTGCCAAATAATCAACAATTTCATTGCATAATGTATCACCATAGATAGTGCCTTGAGCGTATAGAGCTTCTATAGCTGCTTTTGTCTCTCTAACTGATTCTTCAGTGATTTTTTTTAGTGTAGATAATGTCTCAAACCCAAGTGTTTTTTTCTCTTTAAGGGTAAATACAGTTCTAATATTTTTATGCATATAAAAGAGTTTTATCCAGTCAGGGCGTATAGTGTCTTTCAGAGCCTCTTGTATCTTAAAGACATCGCGACCAGTCCATGCCCCATCGCGAAGACGTGCCGTGATATCACTTTGCCCTTCTTCTAGCTTGCGTGCTTCAACGAAAATCTCTTCGATTACGTCCAAAGCAGCATCTTGCGCATTATCATTCGCGTATTTATTAGCCATAACTCACCTCAATTGAATGCTAATATACACGGTTTTTAAATTATGTCAAATTTATGGCGCTTGAATTCATTTTCTCTTTGCCTTAACACTTCTATGCATGAGCAAAGATGATAAGAAAAAGATATATAAACCCCGTCCTATTAGTGGTTATCCTGAATGGCTACCGGAGCTTCGCCGCACTGAGCAATTGATGCTGGATAAAATACGTAGCGTCTATGAGAGCTATGGCTATTGCAATATCGAGACCCCTGCCGTTGAAGAGCTAGAGGTTATTGCGGCTAAGGGTGAGGATGTTGATAAAGAGATTTATGTTTTAGAGCGCTTGCAGGCTGATCCTGATGATAAAAAAGAAGCGCGCCTTGCTCTGCATTTCGACCAAACAGTACCGTTTGCGCGCTATGTAGCGATGAATTTCAATGAGCTAATTTTCCCGTTTAAGCGCTATCAGATGCAAAAAGTCTGGCGTGGTGAGCGCCCGCAAATGGGACGCATGCGCGAGTTTTATCAATGCGATATTGATGTGATTAATGTTGATGCGCTACCGCTTAGCTTTGATGCTGAAGTTGCCGCGATATGTTATGAGGCTTTAGAGGCGCTTAATATTGGCCGCGTGCAGCTACGGATTTCAAATAGGAAGATTTTGAGCGGTTTACTTGAGAGCATGGATATACAAGACCCTGCCCCAGTGACGCGCATTATCGATAAGATGGAAAAAATTGGCGAAGATGAGGTGCGCAAACTTCTCTCAGAAGAAGGCCTTCAAGATTCACAAGTCAGCGACATTATCGCGCTTGCGCAGTGCAAAGACTTAAGTAAGCTAAAAGCTGCTAATGAAACAATGCGCGAAGGTATTGAAGAGTTGTCTTTTGTGATGGAGCAGCTTTCTCACCTTCCAGATGATGCGGCAATTGCCGATCTTTCTATCGTCCGCGGGCTGGATTATTACACTGGTACAGTTTATGAGACACAGCTTTTGGATGTGCCAGAATTTACCGGATCTGTTTGCTCGGGTGGGCGTTATGATGATTTAGCGGGGAGCTATATCAATAAAAAGCTGCCAGGTGTGGGGATTTCGATCGGCTTTAGCCGCTTATTTGATGTGCTTAGTCAACTTGGCAATATTCAACCAAGCGCCAAAAGTCCGGCGCATGTTTTGATGGTTTTACCGAGCGAAGATAAACGCAAGCTTGCCTCTGATACTGCACGCGCAATACGAAGCCGCGGCTATAATGTTGAGCTTTATCACGCACCACAAAAGATCAAAAAGCAAATGGCTTATGCTGAGAAAAAAGGCATTCCTTTTGTGTGGTTCCCGCCTTTTGAAGATGGCGGCGTGCATGAAGTTAAATGCATGGAAACAGGTACACAGACAGGAGCTGATCCTGATTCATGGACGCCTGAGCAAAAATAAAGCTATCAACGTAATATATAAGGAACAGCAAGCATGGTTATAATGAGATCTCTATTATGTACATTGATTGCTGTTTTGGCTTTAGGGCTTATGGGCAGCGCGCAAGCTCAAGAGAGCGTCGCCACCAATGAACTTAGCTATCGCTATGGCCCTGAATATTGTGAATTTGAAGCACGCTTTCCTAGTGAGCCCTATATTACCCAGCGTTGTGACCATGAAGATGGAGATCAATGCTTTGACCATGTTAGCTTTACGCAAGTTTTCGGCCTAGATTCCACAATCAATTTCAGAATCATCTGCAACCCGGTGGAAAGTAGCGTAATTAGTGATTATAGCGGTGAAGTTATGGCCGCCACGTTGCGCGCTATGTCCAAGCAGACTCATGTCGATGTACAAAATACAGCTTACCGCGAGGCAGCAAGCTATAAGCAAGCTGGCCTAGTTGGTGAAGGTTTGAGCGGCAATACCCAAATGATTTATATTGCCCAGCTTTGGATTGGTCAAAAATCCGCTATGACCGTTGAAGCAGAGCTTATCGGAGACGCGCTCAGTGAGGCAGATCAGCTCTTTAGTGATATTTTGCGTTCTGTGCGCCCTATCGCGGAAGTTCCTAAGGCCGTAGAAAAGCAGAAAACAAAAACAGAGAGCGCACAAAAGCCTCAAGCGACAACAAGCGATAAAGTTGACTAGCTTGCGAAGCTTTTAATACGTTCGACCATTGAGAAAAAGCCATTACGGCGATTGGGTGAGAGATTTTGCTCCAAACCGATTTGCGCAAAAGCCCCTTCTATGTCCATGCCAGCGATATCATTGAGCGCAATGCCCTGATATGCACAATCAAGGATCGCGATTAGGCCGCGCACGATATGTGCATCGCTATCGGCAACAAAATGTAATTTATCGTCTTGAATATCAGGCTTAATCCACACGCGAGAGGTACAGCCACGCACGAGCGTTTCTTCGGATTTGAGCGCCTCGTCCATTTGTGGCAGAGTTCTCCCCAGATCTATTAAATAGCGATAACGCTCCTCCCAATCATCAAAAAGAGCGAAATTTTCAACCAGTTCGTTTAGCTTTTCTTTGTTCATGAGAACTCTATATAGAATAAAACACAGAAGAAAAAGTACGAATTTAAGAGATAGGGCTTGCGCAAGGCTATGTGCCTTGGCTAGATTGGAATCAGATAAATAATAACACTTCACATATGGATAGAACTCTTCCATGAGCAAATCAGATAAAACGGATAGCAAAAACACCCTCTACTGCTCTTTCTGCGGAAAAAGCCAGCACGAAGTACGCAAACTCATCGCCGGACCTAATGTGTTCGTTTGTAATGAGTGTGTTGAGCTTTGTATGGATATTATTCGCGAAGAAGACAAAACACAGCTCGTTCGCGATGGCGAAGATGGTGTGCCGTCACCTTCAGAGATCAAACAGGTTCTTGATGACTATGTTATTGGTCAAAAAACAGCAAAGCGTGTTTTGGCCGTTGCGGTGCATAACCACTATAAGCGTCTAGAGCATGGAGCGACGGGCTCAGGTGCGGACGTCGAGCTTGCAAAATCTAACATCCTGCTTGTTGGTCCTACGGGTTGTGGTAAAACACTTCTTGCGCAAACATTAGCACGTATCTTGGATGTACCATTCACGATGGCAGATGCGACAACATTGACCGAAGCAGGTTATGTTGGTGAGGATGTTGAGAATATCGTTCTAAAACTCCTACAGGCTTCTGACTACAATGTTGAGCGCGCGCAGAAAGGTATCGTCTATATTGATGAGATCGATAAAGTTTCTCGTAAGTCTGACAACCCATCAATCACACGTGATGTTTCTGGTGAAGGTGTTCAGCAGGCGCTTTTGAAATTGATGGAAGGTACGGTTGCATCTGTTCCTCCACAAGGTGGTCGTAAACACCCTCAGCAAGAATTCTTGCAGGTTGACACTGCAAACATCCTGTTCATTTGCGGCGGTGCGTTTGCGGGCCTTGATAAAGTTATTGCAGCACGTGGCCGTGGCACATCTATCGGTTTTGGTGCAGATGTAAAAGATGTTGATGAGCGCGGAATTGGCGAGCTCTTCGGTGAGCTTGAGCCAGAAGACCTTCTGAAATATGGTTTGATCCCTGAATTTGTCGGCCGTCTTCCGGTTATTGCGACATTGGAAGATTTGGATGAAGATGCCTTGATCACTATCCTTACAGAGCCAAAGAATGCGCTTGTAAAGCAATATCAGAAGCTTTTCGATATTGAAGGCAAAGAGCTAACATTCACTGATGATGCTCTTAAAGCTGTTGCTAAGCGTGCAATTGAGAGAAAAACAGGAGCTCGTGGATTGCGATCTATCCTGGAAAACCTTCTCCTTGATACAATGTTTGACCTTCCGGACCTAGATGCGGACGAGATTGTTGTTGAAGAAGAAACAATTACTGAAGGCAAGCCGCCTAAAGCTGTTAAGAAAAAGAAATCAGCTTCCAAGAAAAAAGATGCTGACAAGGATGATAAAGAAGAAGAAGAAGAAGAAGAAAAAGAGGCAAGCTAAGGCTTCTTACATATTCGTTTTCACAAAAGCCCTGCCCTTTAAAGCGGGGCTTTTTATTTCGCGTTTCCTTCTATTATTCATTCTTCGCTACGACACAGGCTAAAAAAATTTAAGCATTTTTACTGTTCTTTGTGAATTTCTTTAAAAAATCATGTATGATGTTTGTTAAGTTATGATTTTAATCAATGATTTACAGGAGCAAAGTCAATCATGTCGCAGAGTAGTGCTAAACTTCTTCCAGAAAAAAAATAAGCAATATCGCCTCATCACACGTAGTGATATGGATGGCCTTGTCTGCGGGGTTTTGCTCAAAGAGCTTGGCATTATCGAAGATGTGACTTTTGCACACCCTAAAGACATGCAAGATGGTCTGATTGATGTGAGTGAGAATGATATCACAACAAACTTACCTTATGCTGAAGGGGTTTATATGGCCTTCGACCACCATGCGAGTGAGACAAAGCGTATGGAAGAGAAGCCTGACAATCACATCATTGATGCAAGTGCACCATCAGCTGCGCGTGTTGTTTATGATTATTTTGGCGGCGCAGAAGCATTCCCGAATGTTGGTAACGACATGATGGAAGCGGTTGATAAAGCCGATGCAGCGCGCTTTAGTAAAGACGATATCCTAAACCCGACGGGCTGGGAGCTTCTTAGCTTTTTGATGGATTCCCGTACTGGCTTGGGACGTTTTAGAGATTTCAACATCTCAAACTATCAGCTTATGATGAAGCTGATTGACCAGTGCCGCGATCACAAAACTATCGAAGAGATCTTGGCTTCACCGGATGTGGCGGAACGTGTTGAGCTTTATATGGAGCACCAAATCAAAGCGCGTGAGCAGATTGAGCGCTGTGCAAAAATCTATAACAAGCTTGTTGTACTCGATTTCCGAAAAGAAGAAACAATATGGGCTGCAAACCGCTTTATCGTTTACGCCCTCTTCCCTCAGTCAAATATCTCTATGCATGTTTTATGGGGCAAGAATAAACAAAACACGGTCTTTGCGATTGGTAAGTCTATTCTCAACCGTACAAGCAAAACCAATGTTGGTGATCTTTGTCTTGATTATGGTGGCGGTGGTCACAATGCTGCCGGGACATGTCAGGTTGAGAACATGCAAGCCGAGAATAAAATGCGTGAGATCATTGAACGCATCACCGCTGACGGTTAAAAAATTAGAGCGCTCAGGCGCTCTTTTTCATTTCGGTATTCAGCACTACATAAGTGCATAGTGCTATAATAACAGAATTACATTTCAATGGTTGATAAGAACAAAACAGCGATCGTTTGGCTTAGGCAAGATTTACGCCTTGATGATAACCCTGCCCTTATTGCAGCTCTTGAGGCTGGCTATAAGATTATACCGCTATTCATTTTGGATGATGTGCATGCAGGGCAATGGGCACGAGGCGGCGCATCACGCTGGTGGCTTCATGAGAGCTTACAAGCCCTCAATAGTTCACTAGATAATGCACTCATATTCAGAAAAGGGGATGCCCTCACTCTTATCCCTGAACTCATGGCCAGCTGCGAGGCTGAGGCTATTTTTTGGAATAGATGTTATGAGCCTTGGCGTATAAAGCGCGACACAGACCTTAAGGCTCTTTTGCAAGATGGCGGCATTCAAACACACTCTTTTAACGCCTCACTCTTATGGGAGCCATGGGAAATTAAAAAGGCCGATGGAACGCCTTATAAGGTTTTCACACCTTACTACAGAAAAGGTTGCCTTGGCGCTGGCGCCATTGCCGCCCCCCTAGCATGTGAGACGCCTCTGCGCTTCGCAGACCATAAAGTTGAGCGAGGAAGCGTTGACGATCTTGAGCTACTTCCAGCGATTGAATGGTATAATGAGATGGCTGAAATTTGGGAGCCTGGAGAGCAAGGCGCACAAAAGCGCAAAGATGCGTTTTTAGAAGACGGCTTTAAGGGCTATAAGGAAAAACGCAACCGCCCAGATCAAAACCATGTCTCTCGGCTTTCACCACATCTTCACTATGGCGAGATATCCGTGCGCCGCTTATGGCATGATGCGAGTGCGGCCGGACATGCTCAAAATGCAGAGACTGATCTCGATTGTTTTCACTCAGAGCTTGGCTGGAGAGAGTTTTCTACTTACCTGCTCTATCATTTCAATGATTTACCATGGGAGAATCTCAATCCTCGCTTTAATAATTTTGAGTGGCTAGAGAATGAAAGCGATGCTTTAGAGCGCTGGAGGCGTGGACGCACTGGTATTCCTATTGTTGATGCGGGCATGCGACAGCTTTGGCGTGAGGGATGGATGCATAATCGTGTGCGCATGATTGTCGCCTCATTGCTTGTTAAGAATATGGGCATTCACTGGCGCAAGGGTGCCGTTTGGTTCTGGGATACTTTAGTGGATGCGGATTTAGCGAGCAATTCAGCAAGCTGGCAATGGGTTGCAGGAAGCGGTGCAGACGCTGCGCCATATTTCCGGATTTTCAATCCGGTAACGCAAGGTGTAAAATTTGATCCTGAAGGCCTCTATGTAAGGCGCTATGTGCCTGAGTTAGAGCATGTTGATAATAAATACATTCATGATCCGTGGAAAGCGCCTCTGCCACCGAAGGACTATCCAAGCCCGATTGTTGATTTAAAGACATCCCGTAAAGCCGCTTTGGAGGCTTACGCGCAAACAAAAGAAGGCGCATAATAACAGCATGAGCATTAAACCTTTAAGAAGCGGAGATACAATTGGCGTTATGGCGCCCTCCTCTTATGTTGAGCAAGAGGATATCGAAAAATCAGCGCGTATATTAGAAGCGCGAGGATATAAGGTTTTCATTCATCCTCAAACCTATGCAAGACAACATCAAAGTGCTGGCACGCATGCAGATAAGTTAGATGCCCTGCATGCGCTCTTTCGCCGCGATGATATTGATATGATTTGGATGGCAGGTGGCGGTAACAGGGCACTGCACATTATTGATAAAATTGATTACGGCCTTATTAAAGCCAATCCTAAGCCGGTCATTGGCTTTAGCGATGTTACGGCGATCCTTAATGCCATTTATGCGCATACAGATTTAGGTATATGTGTGCACGGCCCTGTATTTAAACAGCTCCATAAGCATAAAGATTTTGAGCAATGCCTTGCGACATTAGCACTTAGCCCCCAAGGTTTAGAGGTTGATCTCAGCACTGCTGATTTCATTCGTGAAGGGCATGCTCACGCGCCAATCGTCGGCGGCAATTTAAGCATTTTTCAATATCTACCACAGACACTGCCTCATAATTTTGCAGAGAATAAGATTATCTTACTGGAAGATTGCGGTGAAGAGCTGAGCAAGATTGACCGCATGCTGGCTCACCTAAAGCGCAGTGGCGTTTTATCATCCGCAGCCGGTCTTATCTTTGGCGAGTTCAGCGATATTAAAGATACAGGCCGCCCTTTTGGATATAGTTTAAGAGAGATTATCGAAGAGCATTGTGAGGGATTAAATATTCCAATTGTTATGAATACACCGATAGGTCATGCAGAGAATCTGCGCTCAACATGGCTCGGAAATCACTATTTTATAGACTCCAGCAATAAAAAACTGAACCTAAAATCAAAATAATCATTATATATCAATATATTATATTTTTTCTTTGAAAACACACCTCAGTTTATGTTAGCATCAGCTAAATAATAAAAATGACAGGGTATTAATAGGATGAAGCGTTCTGACACATTCGGAGCGCGAGGTTCTTTTTCCGTTTGGGGCAGTGGTTTTCACTATGATTACGACCATAATGAAAGCCGACTACATGTTAGCGACCAGAACAGAATCAAGGACTATGCGCGCCTTCAACTTGACCGCCATGCATCGCATGACGCACATGGCTATGTAAGATATCTCGACCGGGCTAATATGATAAAAGCCATGGTGTTAAGCAACAACACCACACTCAATCTCGCAGAAACAATGAACCACTATAAGGTTTCTGCCATACTCAACAGCACAGCCAGAACATCTTACTACGCACATTGCTTAAGCCTCGGGAATTTCACCCTATTCTCCGCCGAATTTTCTAAAGACACTCATATCCAACATTTAAATATAAAAAAATTCTCTTCGCGAAATTGTTTAAATGAATTCTATGTCGGGCGCATACAAACATTAGATAATAAATCTCTTAGCGTGAGAGCTTGCACATTAGCCGGCCTCATGCCAGCACTTTCCGAGAGCATCATCAATGAGCTAGTGACT
>NZAJ01000075.1 GCA_002687495.1 Micavibrio sp.
TATAGGTGATTCAACGAATGCTGAAGTTGATGGTTATTCCGGTTCTGAGAGTGATGTTGAAAAAGGGTTGGAGGCTGAGTTTGCTCTTCATAAGGGGCGTATCGCAGTTACTAGCTTTTCTTCTAATATTGGGCGCGTTATCTCGATTGTTAAGGCTGCGCAAGCTAATGGTCGTAGTGTAGGCGTTATCGGCCGTTCGTTGCATCGTATGATTGGGGCTGCGCGTGATTTAGGGATGTTGAAAGATTGCCCTGAATTTGTGAGTGAGGGAGATTTAGAGAGCATACCAGACGATCAGCTTGTTGTTATACTGACAGGCTCGCAAGGTGAATATCGCGCGGCTTTGGCGAAAATAGCGCGTGGTGATTATAAGGGGTTTAAGTTACAGCGTGGTGATACAGTGATCTTTTCTGCGCGTGCTATTCCGGGGAATGAGCTAGCGATTAATACAGTGAAGAATAATCTAAGCGCTGGCGGCGTCTGCGTGGTTACGCCTCGTGATACGAAGAATAAAATCCATGTAAGCGGGCATCCTTGCCGTGAGGAAATTGCGCAGATGCTACAATGGTGTAAGCCTGATCTTGTGATCCCTGTGCATGGTGAGCGTATGCAGCTTGATGCGCATGCGGCGTATGCGCGTGAGTGTCAGGTAAAGCACACAATCGTGCCGAATAATGGCTCTGTTATTCGCCTTGCGCCTGGTAAAGCAGAGGTTACTGATCATATCGAAACTGATTTATTGGCCGTTGATCAAAAGAGAATTATTAGTGCTTCGCATCGCTCGATATCAGCCAGAAGAAAGCTGCAATATAGCGGCGTTGTACATGTCACACTTGTTCTTGATGGGCGAGGGGAGTTAGTGGCTGATCCAAAGTTTGATACAGTTGGGCTGGTCGATATAGAGAGTAAAGAGGGTGAGGCTTTTCATCAGCAAATGCATGAAGAAATTCTAGATCTACTTGATGATATTGGCTGGGAAGATCGTTTGGATGATCATATTGTTGGTGAAGAAATCCGTATTGGTATGCGTAGACTTTGCCAACATGTGCTCGGCATGAAACCGAGCACAAATGTGCATGTTGTACGTATCTAATAATAGATAGATTTATACTGGAGCAGCTGTAGGCGCTGGTAGAGCTACGGTATTAGCGTTTTTATTAAGCGCTTCTATTGCCTTGTTCAGTGCGTCTTTTTCTTTATCAGTTATATTAATTGCGATATGTTTAGTAGCTAATGTTGCTGCAAGCTCTGAGCCAGTTTTACCCTGAATAGCTTCAGTAAATCCTGGGTAATTTTCGCGATAGGTAGAATCTTCTGCTTCAATATATGAGTTTACGATTTGTAAGGCGCGTAGTGTGAAGAATGAATTTTTATCAAATGTGGTTTTAAGTGCTACTTTTTGATGGTCATCACGATGAAGGCTGCTTTTTGAGCTTAGTCTTTCCACCATTTTATCTGCAATTAAGCCTAATGTATCTGTTACATCTGGTGTAAGCTTAGTCGCTTCTACGAATGATGTTAGGTAATTATTACGTGTGTTTTCTTTGGGGGTGCTTCTATTAGTCATTGGTACGTTCCTCTAATTCCGTAATGAAGAATATTATTTTTAAGTCATATAGTCAAGTTTTTATGTAAACCAAAGCTATCGATCTATTCATTTGTTTATTTTTTGCAAAGGTTATAAGCTATTTTCATTAAGTTGAATAGACATACTTTATGGTAAGTTTTTATGCGTTTTATGGTGTTTTTGTCAATTTTTGTGGTGTTTAGCGTTGCGGGAATATGCGCGGCGAAGGCGCAAAATATTGAGCGCTATTGCAAAGAAGTTTCTATGCACACGCCTGATGCGGATGTGAATTTTAAGGGCGATTCAGATGTGCCGGCCACGCTCAACCCATTACCGAGTAATTTGGGCGGCGTGCATATTCCGATTACTTTAGATATAGCTTCGCGTTATGGTTTGGAATTACCTGATGGGATTGAGCTTAAGCCTGATGTCTCGATGATGAGTATTTATCCTGATGGTCGCATTGAATATAACGGAGAAGTCTTAGAACAGAATGCGCAATATATTTGTGGGCGCGCAATGAAAGATGATGGACTCAAAGCCAAGGATAGCTTAACTTCGCCAGCTAAGAGATATAAAGTTAAAGACGGTATTGAGGGCGAGATCCTCGAAGGTCAATATACGCAGTAAATAATTAGGTTTTAAGAGATGGCAAAGAAAGCAAGAACAGCAATTACGCCTACGCGTGAAGAGAATTTCCCTGAATGGTATCAGCAAGTGATTAAAGCAGCTGATATGGCTGAGAATTCACCTGTAAGAGGCTGTATGATTGTCAAACCAAATGGCTGGGCTATTTGGGAGAATATGCAGCGTACTTTTGATGTTTGGCTGAAAGAGTATGGCGTGCAGAATGCGTCTTTTCCTTTGCTAATCCCTCTGGAGTTTATGAACCGTGAGGCAGAGCATGTTGATGGCTTTGCAACAGAATGTGCGGTTGTAACGCATCATCGTTTGGAAAAAGATGAGAATGGTAAGCTTGTGCCTGCGGGTAAGTTGGAGGAGCCGTATATTGTTCGCCCTACATCTGAGACGATTATTGGTGATAGTATGTCTCGCTGGATACAGTCTTATCGTGATTTGCCGATGAAGCTTAATCAGTGGGGCAATGTGATGCGTTGGGAGATGCGCACACGTATGTTCCTGCGCACGTCTGAGTTTTTCTGGCATGAGGGGCACTGCGCGTTTGAAGATCATGATGGTGCGACAGCAGACTGTATGCATATTCTTGATCTCTATGAGAAGTTCTTTACGGAAGTTATGGCGTTTGATGGCTTTAAAGGTGTGAAGACACCAGATGAGCGTTTCCCTGGCGCGAATGAAACCTATGCGTTTGAAGCAATGATGCAAGATGGTAAAGCGCTGCAAGCGGCTACAACGCATGATCTGGGCACGACTTTTGCCAAGGGATGCAATATCAAATATCAAGATCGTGATGGCGGTGAGCAATTTGTTCATACAACTAGCTGGGCGTTTTCTACGCGCGCTATTGGCGGGATGATCATGATCCATGGTGATGATGACGGTTTGATTATGCCGCCGAAACTGGCTGCGCATCAGATAGTGATTTTGCCGATGGTAAAGGATGATAATGAAGCGCAAGTTATGGGCTTTGCTGAAAAAGTCGCAGCGGCGCTTAAAGCTAAAGGAATACGCGTGCTTCTCGATACGCGCGAAATGCGTACGCCAGACAAGATGTGGGATGCTATTAAGAAAGGTATTCCGTTACGTGTGGAAATTGGCGGGCGTGAAGCGGATGCTGAGCAGGTGAGCTGTGTGCGCCGTGATTTAGGGCGTGAGAGCAAAGAGACTTTAAGTGTTGAGGCGTTTGTTGAGAAAGCTGAGGGCTTATTGCAAGCAGTACATGACGAGCTTTTGTCACGTAGCCGTAAATTCCGTGATGACAACACGCATGAGGGCTCGAGCGTTCAAGATTTAAAGGATTTCTTTGGTGCTGGAAAAATTGGTTTTATGAAAGTGCCTGTTACGCTTTTAGATGATCCTGCTCTTGAAGCGGTGATGAAAGAATATAGTTTATCTACACGTTGTATGCCGTTTGCTGATGGCGGTGAAAAAGTTATAATCGCGAAGGCTTATTAATCAATATGGTTTCATCTTTTGAAAGAATGGTGGCGTGGCGATATTTGCGCTCTAAGAAAGCTGAAGGCTTTGTGAGTGTTATTACGGCTTTTGCTTTTGCAGGGATTATGCTTGGCGTGGCGACGCTCATTATCGTGATGTCTGTAATGAATGGTTTTCGTGCAGAGTTATTTGGTCGTATTTTAGGGCTTAATGGGCATATGAATGTGTATTCCTTGCAAGGCCCTTTAATGGATTACGGATATCTGAAAGATAAAGTCTCTAATGTAAATGGCGTAGAGATGGTTGTGCCTATGATTGAGGCGCAAGCTCTTGCTTCTAAGGATGGTGTGTCTACGGGGCTTGTCGTGCGCGGTATTACTTGGGAAGATTTTATGAACCGATCGACTTTACGTGAAGGCGTAAAGGAGGGGAGTATTGAGCGATATTCTGGCGCGGGTGTTGCTATAGGGAATGTTTTGGCTGAGAAATTACGCCTAACTGTAGGGGATGATTTCGTTATAACTTCGCCCAAAGTTAAGTCTACGCCCTTTGGCTCTATGCCGCGTCAACGCACCTATAATGTTGCGGTTATATTTGATGTTGGTATGTATGAGTATAATAGCAGCTTTGTTTTTATGCCTTTGGATAGTGCGCAGAAATTTTTCGAATATAGTGGTTCAGTCTCTGGGTTAGAGGTTTTTCTGAATAAGCCGGATGAGATTGATTATGTGCGCGCGGCTGTTGCGCGTTCCATTGAGGGCATGGCCGGGGTTTATGATTGGCGTGATACTAATCAGAGTTTCTTCAATGCGCTTCAGGTCGAGCGTAATGTTATGTTTCTAATTCTGACCTTAATTATCGTTGTGGCGGCTTTTAATATCATTTCTTCAATGATTATGCTGGTAAAGGATAAGGGGCAAGATATAGCGATCCTTAGAACTGTTGGTGCAAGCCGTAGTTCTATGATGCGCATATTTATGCTTACAGGTGCGAGTATAGGCGTTGCGGGGACTGTGGTTGGTTCTATCTTAGGGATAGCATTTGCGTTGAATATTGAAACTATTCGCCAGTGGCTTGAAGGGCTTACTGGTACTGAGCTTTTTGCGGATGAGATTTACTTTCTCTCACAGCTTCCTGCGCAAGTAGAGTGGCATGAGGTTGCGGCGGTCGTTTTTATGGCGCTCTTTTTATCAGTTTTGGCGACCTTTTATCCAGCGTGGCGTGCATCACGCTTAGATCCAGTGGAGGCGCTTCGTTATGAATAGTTCACCACTTGACCTGGATGTTTTGCTCAAAGTTGAGAAATTGGAAAAGACCTTTGTTCAAGCTCAGCAGTCTCTGACAATTTTTAAGAGTCTATCGCTTAAAGTTGATAAGGGTGAGCTTGTTGCTTTGGTCGGGCAGAGTGGTTCGGGGAAGTCAACATTGCTTCAACTGGCGGGGCTTTTGGATAAGCCTAGTTCTGGCCTTATTCAAATTGATGGGCATGTTGCTTCGTGCTTGCGAGAGAAAGAGCGCACAGCTATGCGCCTTTCGACAATAGGTTTTATTTATCAGTTTCATCATCTCTTGCCAGAATTTTCTGCTGTTGAGAATGTCGCTATACCTCAAATTATTGCTGGTGTTTCAAAAAGTGATGCGAAGGAAAAAGCATCTATTATCCTGCGCCAATTAGGTTTAGGTAAGCGCCTTGATCATCGCCCAGCGCGTTTGTCTGGGGGGGAGCAGCAACGCGTAGCGATTGCGAGAGCGCTTGTGAATGATCCTGTGCTCTTACTGGCTGATGAGCCAACAGGCAATCTTGATCCTGGCACATCTGAGGCTGTTTTTGAGATGTTGCTTGAACAGGTGAGGGAGCGAGAGATTGGCGCGCTTATTGCGACCCATAATATAGGGCTTGCTGATCGTATGGATCGCGCTTTAGAGCTTAAAAACGGGCGCCTTGTTCCGTTTGATTGATTATAAAAGATACACGGTATTATTGTAGCGTTGACGCACTTATATATTGGTGATATGTGCTGTTTTTAGGAACGGAAAAACATAGCATATACTTTATAAGGAGAACGGTTATGCACAATATTACACGAGTAATGCCTATATTGGGTTTACTTCAATCTGAAGGTTTGACAGCAACATTTTCAGAAAAAGCACCAGCAACAAAGCCATTGCCTCTAACTATTGATCTTGCTGAGGACATCACCTGTTTAGAGCTTAAACGTCAAGCTATGCAGAGGAAACTTGGTCGTGTTCTCGGGCAATTAGAAAGTTTTGGTGTCGTTAATGGCGTTCGTTTTTTAAATGAGATTTTTGCGCATGTTGCTGATGGTAAAATCACAGATGTTGCGGATAATGTCTACGTAGCTTCTAGTACGAAAATGTCTGGTTTTGTTTTGCGTATCGGTCAAGACGTTCTTGATGAAGCGCATAAAGCATCTGCTCTTATAGCTAGCAACCAGTACGCACCCTAATTAGAATAACGCTAGCTTGACATAATTTTCCTTTCGCTTTATGTGTGTTTATTCACATATAAGCGGAGGGATTTTCATGACGAATGGTTTTGCAAGCAAAGGTGAAGCGGCAGAGAAGTTTGCTACGGCCAAAGGTATCTCTTACTCTGAAGCTATGGAGCAGATTGACGAGCATATTAAAAATGCGACGAAGACAATTCTTACAGCTTTAGAGGTTCAGTGTCCTGTGTTGGAGAATGAATTTTTCGATGTAAGACAATTGGGTAAGGTAATGGGCTATGATGTAAATTATTGCATTGAAGCATGTAACTGTTCGGGCATTTTTGTGAACATAATTATTGAGAATGATCTTAGGCAAATTGAGCTTTATCTCTCAAATAATTCGGGGAATTACAGCGCTGCACTTTATGAAGTTTTCGATGATGATAGGCCAGTTAGTTTGCTTGATGATTGTGATGATGAAGATGTGAATGTTGAAAAACTGTCTCAAGTCATTGAAACATTTGCTTATGAGATAGAGGATATGTGTGCTCAAGGCTTAAAAGCTAACAATTTCGATCATTTGCCCCGCTGCTAAGTCTTGCCTTTTATGCCTTCATGATTAAAGTAGGCGTATGAATCAATTCATCCATTTACATGTGCATTCGGCCTATTCATTGGCCGAAGGGGCAATCAAGGTTAAGGATCTTGTTAAAACTTGCGTTAAGCAGGATATGGCTGCGGTTGCCATCACGGATAGCTCTAACATGTTTGGCGCGATGGAGTTTGCGTCTGAGGCGTCTAAGAACGGTGTGCAGCCTATAATGGGCGTGCAGGCGCTATATCAGGATGATCAGCACCAGCTTGTTTTATTGGCTCAAAATGAGCGCGGTTTTAGAAATTTATCTCGGCTTATTTCCGATGCTTATATGAGCGGCGATATTAATGCGCGTGCAGTTATTAGCAAAGAAGAGCTGAAAGAGTTCAGTGAAGGTATTATATGCCTTACTGGCGGGCCTAAAGGGGCGGTAAATGATCTGCTGTTTCATAAGCAAAATGATGAGGCTGAAGCTGCTCTTTTATATCTAAAAGAGGTCTTTGGAGATAGGCTTTATATCGAGTTACAGCGTCATGGCTGGCCTGAAGAGATGGCTGTTGAGGAGCGCTTGATTGATCTTGCTTATAAGCATGAGATTGCCTTAGTCGCTACGAATGATTGCTACTTTATGGAGCGTAAGGGGCATGAAGCGCATGATGCGCTACTTTGTATTTCCGAGGGACGATATGTGAGCGAAGATGATCGTCGCCGCGTTACGCCAGAGCATTATTTCAAGTCTCAAGCCGAGATGATTGAGCTGTTCTCGGATATTCCAGAAGCAATTAATAATACTGTGGTTATTGCTCAGCGCTGTTCTTATTTGCTTGAGGCTGTGAAGCCGCTTCTACCGCCTTTTGATTGTGAGGGTGGACGAACAGAGGTTGAAGAACTTCGTGCGCAGGCTAAAGAAGGGCTTGATTGGCGAATTGAAAACTTTGTTTTTAAGGATAAAGAAAAAGAGAAGGGTGAGCCTTTAACGGCTGAGGAAAAAGAAGAGATATCTAAGCCGTATTATGACCGCCTTGAGTTTGAGCTTGGCATTATTATACAGATGGGCTTTCCGGGCTATTTTTTGATTTGTTCGGACTTTATCAAATATGCGAAGTCGCAAAATATTCCTGTGGGGCCTGGGCGGGGTTCTGGTGCGGGTTCGATCGTAGCGTGGTCTCTCAAAATTACTGACCTTGATCCACTTGCTTTAGGTTTGCTGTTTGAGCGTTTCTTGAACCCTGAACGTGTATCGATGCCTGACTTTGATGTGGATTTTTGTCAGGATCGCCGTGATGAGGTTATCTCTTATGTTCAGGAGAAATATGGCCGCGATAAAGTAGCGCAAATTATTACCTTTGGTAAGTTGCAGGCGCGTGCGGTTGTGCGAGATGTGGGGCGTGTATTACAAATGCCTTACGGGCAGGTTGACCGTCTCTCCAAGATGATTCCGAATAATCCTGCTAATCCTGTAACGCTACAGGAAGCATTAGATGCTGATCCGGACTTTCGTTTGGAGATTAAAAAAGAAGAAACCTCGCAAAAGCTCATTGAAATTGCACTTCAGCTTGAGGGGCTTTATAGACATGCCTCCACGCACGCGGCGGGTCTGGTGATTGGTGATAGGCCACTACATGAGCTCGTGCCGCTCTATCGTGATCCACGGTCTGATATGCCGGTAACGCAGTTTAATATGAAGTTCGTTGAGCAAACGGGTTTGGTTAAGTTTGACTTCCTTGGTTTGAAGACCATGACCGTTGTGCAGCGTTCTGTTGATTTGATCAAAGAGACGCTCGGTAATGAGATTGATATTCTTAAAGTTCCATTGGATGACCCTAAAGCTTATGAGCTGATGACCCGCGGGGATACGGTCGGGGTGTTTCAGTTGGAATCGGCAGGGATGAGAGATGCGCTGCGTAAGGTGCGTCCCGATAAGTTTGAAGATATTATCGCGCTTGTTTCGCTTTATCGTCCGGGGCCGATGGATAATATTCCGAAATATGTGGATGTTAAGCAGGGACGAGAAGAGCCGGATTACATGCATCCGCTTTTGCAGCCATTTCTGGAAGAGACTTATGGTATTATGATTTATCAGGAGCAGGTGCAGCTCGCGGCGCAGGCTCTGTCTGGTTATTCTCTTGGTGGTGCTGACCTTCTTCGTCGTGCGATGGGTAAGAAGATTAAGGAAGAGATGGATGCCCAGCGCGAGATGTTTGTTAAGGGCGCAAAAGAGCATAATGATGTGCCGAAAGAGCAGTCTTCGGCGATCTTTGATAATATTGCTAAGTTCGCAGGCTATGGTTTTAACAAATCCCACGCGGCGGCTTATGCTTTAATTGCCTATTGGACAGCGTGGTTAAAAGCCAATTATCCGGTGCAGTTTATGGCGGCTTCTATGACGCTTGATCTGGGGAATACGGATAAGCTCTCTGTATTTAAACAGGATATGGATAAGATGGGGTTACCGCTTTATCAGCCTGATGTGAATATGAGCTATCCTGACTTTGCCGTTGAAAAGAATGATAAAGAGATGGGCGTGCGTTATGCTTTGGCGGCACTTAAAGGTGTTGGAGAAGCAGCGATGGAAAGTATCGTGAATGAGCGCCTTGAAAATGGGGCTTATAAGAGCTTAGAAGATTTTGCTAGCCGTATTGATTATAAGGCTATGAATAAGCGTCAATATGAGGGGCTTGCGGCAGCTGGCGGGTTTGATTCTTTAAATGATAATCGAGCGCAAGTTTATGAGTCTGGTGAGATTGTGTTGAAATATGCACATAGTTTGGCGGCTGAAAAAGAAAGCGGGCAGGTCTCTCTTTTTGGTGAAGCTGGTGATGATAATGCGCTTGGCCTTCCGGATTTGCCGAATGTTACCCCATGGGATCCGCTTGATAAATTGGCGCGTGAATTTAAGGCCGTTGGTTTTTATCTCTCTGCGCATCCGCTTGATAGCCGTGAGAAGCAGTTTGAGAATTTAGGTATATCCTCTTTGAAAATGGTTGAAGAAAAGCTTGTTAACTTGCCTAAGGCGAACTTTCAAATGGCTGGCGTGCTTTTGAAAAAACAAGAAAAGGTCTCTCAGAAAGGCTCCAAATACGCGTTTCTACAGCTTTCTGACCCTACAGGGATTTTTGAGGTTACTCTGTTTTCGGATATTTTGGCTAACTCACGTGATTATCTTGAAGCAGGTACACCGCTTCTTTTAGGCGTAGAAGCTGAAATGCGTGAAGATCAGGTGCGTTTTACATGTAGCCGTATTGAGCCTTTAGATGAAGCGTTGGAAGGTAAAATACGTGAGATTGATATATACCTTACGAGTGCGGCTGCGGCGAATAAAATTAAAGAATGCTTAGAGCGTGAGAGCAGGGGGCATTCAATTATTAATTTCCATGTGACAATTGATAAAAAGCGCGTTGTTAAGCTTCAACTGCCTGGTCGTTTCGCCTTAGATGCTCAAGCGCGAAATGATATTCGCGCCGAGCCTGGAGTATTAGAGATAGCAGAAGGTTAGTACTTAACCCTTTGCTTTTCTGATTATTCTGCAGCGATTTTTATGTCGTCTGCTGTTTCAGCATTTTCACCTTCACCTAAGTTATCGTGATTTACTTTGGCAGTATCACCAAGAATTTCTTTTATGAAAAGGCTGATGGCGCTTTGAATATCATCCGCAAGATTATTGAGTTCTGTTGACGCTTGGAGAACTTCTTCTGAGGACTTTCCAGCATGCTCTGTGCTTGTCTGTACGTTTTTAATTACATTAGCAACATTACTTACACTCTTAGATGCTTCTGATAAGCTTCTATTGATTTCAGTGTTCGCTACATTTTGTTCGTCTGCAGCAGCAGATACGGCCGTGATGTTCTCACCAATACCATTTACATTTGCGATAATTTCGTTCATTGCTGTGACGGTGCTTCCAGTTGCTTGCTGGATTTGTGTGATGCGATTTTCAATTTCATCTGTTTTATTTCCAGTTTCTGTAGCAAGTTTTTTTACTTCTTCTGCAACAACGGCAAAACCTTTACCAGCCTCTCCCGCACGAGCAGCTTCAATGGTTGCGTTTAGGGCGAGTAGGTTTGTCTGTTCAGCAATATCACGAATTGCCAAAACAACTTCCCCAATATTTGAAACAAGCTCATTAAGGTTTTGTACAGTATTGTTTGCTTGATTGGCATTGGCTGACATATCTTGAGAGCGTTTTTGAGTGCTGTTAAGCTGGGCTGTGATTTCTTGTGTGCTTGCACTCATCTCTTCCATAGCACTCGCTACAGTATTGACATTATCACTCGTCTGTACTGACGCGCTTGCGACAGTGGTAGCTGACTGTGAGGCCTCTTGTGCTGTGTTGCGCATATTGCTGGCAGTGTTTTTAAGCTCTATTGCTGAACTTGATAAGGTTTTGATTAGCCCGCCAACTTGATTATCAAAATCATTTGCGAGTGCAATGCGGGCTTGCTGTTTTTCCTGTTCCGCTTGCTCTTCCAGCTCTTTTTGTCGTGCTTCAAGGGCGCGAGCATCACTGAGTTTTGTATTTAGGTGGCTTAAGGCTATGGCAATAGTTCCAATTTCATCCTTGCGTTTTGTATCTGTAATTTTGGTGTCTTTTCCATCTGCCATTGTTTGTATGGTTGAGGATAAACGCCTTAGTGGCAGTGTGATCGTGCGTGATATAAGTAACGTTATTACAATCTGTATTATTGCGAATATGGCTACCAGGAATATTGTCTTTTTAACTTCAGCATGAAAAGCGATTTCCACGTCATCAATATATATGCCCGAGCCGATGATCCACCCCCATGCTTTTACTCCTTTAACATATGATATTTTTGGAACAGGTTCATCAGTGTCTGCACCTGGTTTTGACCACATATAATTGACAAAGCCGTGACCATCTTTTTTTACAACCTCAACCATTTCATTAAAAAGAAAGGTGCCTGCAGGATCTTTACTTTGGGAGAGATCTGCACCGTTTAATTGTGGTTTCATCGGGTGCATGATCATGCGTGGATGCATATCATTGATCCAGAAATAATTGTTTCCTTCATATCTGAGGTTTTTTATGGCTTCAATTGTCGCTACTTGTGCTTGTTCTGTTGTGATTAAGCCTTTTTCGACATTGCGTATTTCTTCTTCGGCTATTGAATAAGCGGTCTCAACCAAATTCTGTGTTTTAAGCTTCCTATCTTCAAACATTGAATGTCGCGTAGATAATAACAGTGCTGCTGTGACGCAGATTAGGGCTAACACACTGACAATATTGATTATATTTAATTTATTTTGAGTTTTTATATTGCTTAATATATTCATGATCTGGTGAATCTCCCTTACAACTTTATCTTTTTATAATATTACAAAGAAAAATTGAATTAAACCTTAAGGTGTTGTGTGGTGCATACTTCTGTATATGGGAGGGATAGTTTATTTAATTCTATATATTATGTATAATTGTTGTGTAAAAAAATCTTGCATCTTTGGGTAAAGCGCCTTATAAGGCTCGCAGCGTGCTAATGCGCTAATTCACATGCAGGTTCCTTAACCGGTGTTTCTTAATTAGAAACCAAGGCCTGCAGAGGACATAACTGGAAAATTAAAGGAGATATACCCTATGGCTATGCCTGAATTTACAATGCGTCAATTACTAGAATCTGGCGTTCACTTTGGTCACCACACACGTCGTTGGAACCCTAAAATGCGCGAATACATTTTTGGTGTTCGTAATGGTGTTCACATTATCGATCTTCAACAAACTACACCAATGCTTGGCGATGCGCTTAAAGCGTTGCGTGATATTGTTTCTAAAGGCGGTCGTGTTCTTTTCGTTGGTACAAAGCGTCAAGCACAAGATAAAATTGCTGAGAGTGCTCAGCGTTGTGGTCAGTACTACGTTAATCACCGTTGGTTAGGTGGTATGATGACGAACTGGCAGACAATTACTGGTTCTATTAACCGTTTCCGTGATCTTGATGCGATCTTAAAAGATCCTGCTCAGTGTGCTCTTCGTACGAAAAAAGAGCTTCTTATGATGACACGTGAGCGTGATAAGCTTGAGCTATCTATCGGTGGTATTAAAGATATGGGCGGTCAGCCAGATGCATTGTTCGTGATTGATACAACACAAGAAGATATTGCAATTAAAGAAGCTAATAAGCTTGGTATTCCTGTATTTGCTGTTGTTGATACAAATGCAGAACCTGATGGCGTTGATTATGTTATCCCAGGTAATGATGATGCGCTTCGTGCGATTGATCTTTACTGTAACTTGGTTGCTGATGCTGTTCTTGATGGTCTTCAGGCTGAGCTTGGTTCAACTGGTGTTGATCTGGGTGCTGATGAGAATGCTGGCGCGAAACTTCCACCTAAGGTGAAAGTTGAAGAAGAAGCTGCTGTAGCGACACCTGGTGAAGCAGCACAAGCTGAAGCTGAGACAACTAAGAAAGCTGCTGCTTCTTAAGAGCGTAACTTCAATTCGATAATTTATTACTTTAGAAAAGGATATAAAAATGGCTGAGATTACTACAGCGAAAATCAAAGAACTGCGCGAAAAAACTGGTGCAGGTATGATGGATGCGAAAAAAGCACTTACAGAAGCTGGTGGCGATATGGACGCAGCGATTGAAGAGCTTCGCAAAAAAGGTATGGCGAAAGCTGACAAGAAGTCTTCACGCACAGCTGCTGAAGGTTTGGTTGCTGTTGTAACTTCTGGTACAAAAGGCGCGGTTATCGAGCTT
The DNA here is from genome assembly GCA_002687495.1 of Micavibrio sp. Taxonomy (GTDB): domain Bacteria; phylum Pseudomonadota; class Alphaproteobacteria; order Micavibrionales; family Micavibrionaceae; genus TMED27. The sequence goes on from NZAJ01000075.1 coordinate 13,405, forward strand.
AATGCAGAAACTGATTTTGTAAGCCGTAACGAAGAGTTCCAAGCTTTTGTTAAGAAAGTGGCTGAGAAAGCTCTTGAAGTAGATACAATAGAAGAATTGGCTGCTGCTGATCTTGATGGTAAGTCAGTAAAAGACTCTCTAACTGATTTGATTGCTAAAATCGGTGAGAATATGTCTCTTCGTCGTATGCAAAAAGTTGAAGTGAGTGAAGGTGCGGTTATCGCTTATGTTCACGGTGCTTTGATTGAAGGTATGGGTAAAATTGGTGTTCTTGTTGGGTTGGAATCATCTGCTGATGCTGCTTCTCTTCAAGCGACAGGTAAGCAAGTTGCTATGCATGTTGCAGCAGCATTCCCTAAATATCTTGATCGTGATTCAGTTGACCCGGAAGCTGCTGAAAAAGAGCGTACATTCTTGGTTGAGCAGGCTATGGCTGAAGGTAAGCCTGAAGAGATTGCTAATAAAATGGTTGAAGGTCGTATGCGCAAATATTACGAAGAAGTTTGTTTGCTAGATCAAAAATCAGTTATTGATGGCGAAACAAGAATTGAAGACGTTGTTAAAGGCGTTGATGCTAAGCTTATTGATTATGCACGCTTCCAACTTGGTGATGGTATCGAGAAGGAAGAGGAAGACTTCGCTGCTGAAGTTTCTAAAGTTGCTAACGGCTAAGTATATTGTCTTTGGGCAATGTTGCTCGAGTGCTTAAGTGCTTTTACACATGGCGCTCGTCTAGGTAGCCTGAATGCAATTTCTGTTTTTACTAATACTGTAAACAGTTTTATATGAGATAAAATGATAGCCGCCTTGTGTATCGAGGCGGCTGTCTTTATATTGGATCAAATTAATAAGAATAAGAGTGTCTTTATATGTCTGAGAACGCCCCAAATGCTGTGACGCAAGTTAAACCTTTTAAGCGTATTATGCTTAAAATGTCTGGTGAAGTATTGATGGGGAGTAACGAATATGGGCTTGATCCTGAAACGGTTAACCGCGTAGCGGAAGACATTAAGGAAGTTGTAGATGCTGGCACACAGGTATGTGTGGTCGTAGGTGCAGGTAATATCTTTAGGGGTGTTGCTGGAGCTGCGTCTGGAATGGACAGAACGACTGCTGACTATATGGGGATGCTTGGGATTGTGATTAATGCGCTTGCTTTGCAAAATGCGCTTGAGCATATAGGCATACAAACGCGCGTTCAGTCTGGTATTCGTATGGACTCTATCTGTGAGCCTTATATCCGCCGTAAAGCGATGCGCCACATGGAAAAGGGCCGTGTTGTTATTTTTGCTGCAGGTACTGGTAACCCTTACTTCACTTCCGATACTGCAGGTGCGTTGAGAGCCTCTGAGATGGACTGTGATGCTATCTTTAAGGGGACTAAGGTTGATGGTGTTTATACAGCTGATCCTAAGAAAGATAAGAATGCAACGCGCTATGATAAGATTAGCTTTATTGATGTGTTGACCAAGGATTTACGCGTAATGGATGCGACAGCAATTTCATTGGCGCGTGAGAATAATATACCGATTGTAGTTTTTGATGTGCAAGAGAAGGGCAACTTTGCTAAAGTGGCACGCTCTGAAGGCTCATATACAATTGTTTCTAATTAATTGCTGAAAATATAAAAGGACGATAAGAGGAGTTATTATGCCTTACGATAAGAATGATATTAAACGCCGCATGGATGGTGCTGTGGATGTACTTCACAAAGAATTTGGTGGTTTGAGAACTGGTCGTGCGTCTGCGAGTTTGCTTGATCCAATTACCGTTGAAGTTTATGGCAGCAAAATGCCTTTGAACCAAGTTGGGACAGTGAGCGTTCCTGAAGCGCGTATGCTTAGCGTTCAGGTTTGGGATGCTGCAAATGTGAAGGCTGTTGAAAAAGCTATCCGTGACAGTGGTCTTGGTCTTAACCCAATGCCTGAAGGTGCGAATATTCGTATTCCGTTGCCTGACCTTACTGAAGAGCGTCGTACTGAGCTTAGCAAGGTTGCTGGTAAATATGCTGAAACTGCGCGCGTGTCAGTGCGTAATGTGCGCCGTGATGGTATGGATGAAATCAAAAAAGATGATTATCCAGAAGATGAGGAAAAGCGTCTTCATGATGAAGTGCAAAAGCTTACTGATGAAACGATTGCTAAAATCGATAAGGTTCTAGCAGATAAAGAAAAAGACATTATGACAGTTTAATAAGCGGGGCGTTTATCTGTGGCTAAAGCTGTGAAGAAAGATATGGATGTCCCTCAACATGTTGCCATCATTATGGATGGTAATGGTCGTTGGGCTAACAAACGTGGTTTGCCACGCGTAGCAGGGCATCGTCAGGGGGCGGAGGCTGCTAGACGTATTGTGCGTCTCGCTTCTGAAGCTGGTATTGAGTATATCACTTTATTTGGTTTTTCATCTGAAAATTGGAAGCGTCCAGAGCAAGAAGTGAAAGAACTTATGAAGCTTTTGCGCCATTATTTACGTGGTGAGACGGCTGAATTTCATAAGAATAACGCTCGCTTACGTGTGATTGGTGATCGTAGTGCATTTGAGCCCGATATTATTGAGCTTATTAAAAACGCTGAACAGCTAACAGCTGAGAATACGGGCATTACAGTGGTTATCGCGCTTAATTATGGTGGTCGTAATGATATTGCGCAAGCTGCTCATGTTATAGCTGCGCGCGCTGCTAAAGAGGGGGTTGCCCCTTCTATTGATGAGATTGAAGGTCAGTTTTCAGCGCATCTTATGACGGCTGGTATGGTTGAGCCTGACTTGATGATTAGAACATCTGGGGAGTGCCGTATTAGCAATTTCTTGCTATGGCAATGTTCATATTCTGAGCTTTATTTTACTGATACTTTGTGGCCTGATTTTGACAAAAAAGATTTAGAGGCTGCTTTGAAAGCATATGCTGAGCGTGATCGCCGATATGGAGGCCTTAAGGCTTCATCTATAGAAAGGTCATAAAGCACATGGCGCGTTTTAATATGGCTAGCCTTCAGAAGCGTACGCTTTCTGCGCTCATACTTATACCTATAGTTATTGCTTTGGTTTTTTATGGTGGATGGCCATTTGCCGCGATGGTCGCGGCTGCTCTATTAATTACTGTTTATGAGTGGGTTGGTTTATCTCGGCGTTTAAAAAGACCTCTATTTTATGGGGCGCTTGGGTCTATCTATATAATTTGGACCTATTATAGTTTCTTTATGTTGAGCCATATTTTCGGTGCTATGGCTATTATTCTTTTTATGTCTATGGTTTGGGCTAGCGATATTGGAGCGTATTTTGCAGGCAAGTTTATTGGTGGGCCGAAGTTAGCGCCTAAACTTAGCCCTAATAAAACATGGGCTGGTTTAGTTGGTGCTATGGTTTTTCCAGCGCTTACATGGCTTGGCTTATCCTATTCTCTTTCATTTTTTATATCTCCAACTTCAAGTATAGAAAATAATATATTTATGTTTGCCATGGCGATGATTTTTGGTGTGATTTGCCAAGTTGGTGATTTGCTTGTGTCGAATGTTAAGCGTCACGCTGATGTTAAGGATACTGGTAATCTTATTCCTGGGCATGGTGGTATATTGGATCGTATTGATGCGATGATGCTTGCTGCACCTGCATTTTATTATTTCTTAGCTATGATGGCTAGCGGCGTTTAATGAGATGAAGAGTTTGAAAAAAGTTTCTATCTTCGGTGTGACGGGCTCTATTGGGCAGAGTACGGCCGATTTAATTCTATCAGATTTTGAACGTTTTGATGTCTGTGTTGTGAGCGCGGCACGTTCTGTAGATAAGCTGGCTGAGATGGCGATTTCTCTTAAGGCTGAGATAGCTGTAATAGCTGATCACTCATTGCTTCCGCGTTTGGAAGAGCTTCTCGTTAACCATGATATTAAGGCTATGGGCGGCGAACAAGGGTTACTTGATGCAGCTAGTGTGCCGGTTGATATCACTGTCGCGGCTATTGTCGGGATGGCGGGGCTTAAGCCTTTAATGGTTTCAATTGAGAACTCCAAGGCCGTGGCAATTGCGAATAAAGAGCCACTAGTATCTGCTGGAGCGCTTGTGCTTAAAGCTGCAAAAGAAGCTGGGTGTAAAATATTGCCGGTAGATAGTGAGCATAATGCGATCTTTCAAGTATTTGATCCTGAGAATAAGCAGCATATAAAGCAAATTGTGTTGACAGCCTCTGGCGGGCCTTTTCGTGAATGGAGCCGTGAGAAAATGTCAGTGGCTACGGTTGAGCAGGCCATGGCACACCCTAATTGGTCTATGGGGGCTAAAATATCAGTTGATAGTGCTTCGATGATGAATAAAGCGCTTGAGATTATTGAGGCTTATTATTTGTTTGAGATTGAGGCGGATAAGATAAATGTCATTATTCATCCGCAATCTGTAGCGCATTCGATGGTAGAATATGCGGATGGTTCTTATTTGGCGCAAATGGGTGCAAGTGACATGCGCACACCTATTGCTTATGCATTAGCTTGGCCGGACCGTATGCAGACATGTGGTGAGCGATTGGATATTACCGCTCTCTCTAAATTGGAATTTCATGCCCCTGATTGTGAGCGTTTTCCAGCTTTGAGCCGTGCGTATGAAGTGCTCGAGAAGGGCAGTTGGGCGTGTATAGCTTTGAATGCGGCAAATGAAGTTGCTGTTGAGGCTTTTTTAAAAAAGAAAATAGGTTTTCTTGATATTATGAAGGTTATAGACTTTGTTTTAGAGTCGTGTGACGCTAAAGAAATTGATAGTTTAGAAGCTGTTATATTGTATGATGAGGCTTGTCGCGATATAGCGTCAAACTATATACAAGCTGGTCTTAAGTCGAAGGTAGGGTAGTTCATGAATTTTTCCGAAGTTTTAGAGATGATGAGTGGTGGTATTCCATTTTATGTGGCGTCGTTCATTATCGTTTTGAGTTTGTTGGTTTTTGTCCATGAGTGGGGACATTATATTGTCGCGAAACTTTGTGGTGTTCGGGTAGAAACATTTTCAATTGGTTTTGGTAAAGAGCTTATAGGTCGTAATGATAAGCATGGGACGCGCTGGAAAATTTCAATGATTCCTTTAGGCGGCTATGTGAAGCTTTATGGTGATGTTGATCCTGCAAGTGCTGGCCATGATGATACGGTACAAGAGGGCGATGATGTTCGCCCAATGACGGAAGCAGAAAAAAGTGAAGCTTTCTTCGCGCAGCCAGTGTGGAAGCGCTCTTTGATTGTTTTTGCTGGCCCTGCGATTAATTATATTTTTGCATTTATCCTTATGGTTGGCTTATTTGCCATTAATGGTCAGCCTGTTACACCATCTATTGCCTCTGCGATTGTGGTTGACTCATCAGCTTTTGAAAATGGTTTCCAGCCTCATGATAAGATACTAGCGATTGATGATGTGGCTATTGATGGGTTTGATGATATCCGTCTTGAGATGGTCATAGCTCTTAATTTGGAGAAGAAATTCACGATTGAGCGTAATGGTGAGGTGCTTGATATCATGGCGGCGCCGCGTAAGGTTGTTATTGAAGATCGCTTTGGCTTTAAGCAAAGCAAGGGCTTGCTTGGTTTGATCGGTCCAAGACATGCTGTGCGTGTAGATACAATTACACGTGTTGGTGATGTTGTCTTTGATGAAGAGGCTACTCTTGAAGAAAAGCTAAATGTAATTGATGAGCATTTAGGTAAGCCTTTTGAGATTGAAATGGCGAGTTCAGCGCCTGAGCGTGATGTTTTGCTTGTTAATCCATATGAAGATTTAAATGAGTCAATTGCCGATGAGGATTCAGAAGAATATGGCGTGCTGATGATTTCTAATAGCGTTAATGAAACATATGTGAAGCGTGGTGTAGTTACAGCTATGGCTGAATCAGCTAATCAGCTGTGGGTTGTTACCCGCGGAACTGTTGAGGCCTTGGGGCAGATGTTTACTGGTACACGTAGCGCAACAGAGCTCGGCGGGGTTATTCGTATTGGCGCGATTGCGGGTGATATGGCGAAGCAGGGACTTGTTGCATTGGTTATGTTTACAGCCTTGCTTTCTATAAATCTTGGTTTGATTAATCTCTTTCCTATTCCAATGCTTGATGGTGGACATCTGGTGTTTTACTTCTTTGAAGCTATACGCGGGAAGCCTGTTCCAGAGCAGGTTCAAGAATATGCATTTAGAGCAGGCCTTGTCTTTTTAGTTGGTGTAATGGCTTTTGCGAATTTGAATGATTTAATTCAGCTCGCTATGTAATTAAATCTATTATATTTTTTCTAATCCAGCGCATTGAAGTTTTTCAGATTAGCGCTGGATTTTTTTTTGTGAATCTTCATAATCATAAATGATTTGTCTTTTGTGCGATAAGACGTTAAAAACTCTTGTTGCATATTTAAAATAATAAATTCTTTTTATGCGTTTGATCTCTGTTCAAATAATGTTGTGGGATAAATAGATGTTTCTAAAAATGCGAGTTTTTGCTCTTAGCTTATTGAGTCTTGTGGTTATGAGTGGCCCGGTTATGGCGCAAGTAATCATTGATAAAGTTAGAATTGAAGGGGCGGAGCGTATTGAGCCATCGACTATTATGTCTTACCTTTCATTAAGTGCTGGGGATAGTCTTACGCAGCAGAGTTTAGATAAAGCTTTGCGCGATTTGTTCTCCACAGGGCTGTTTGCTGATGTTGTTTTGCGTCAAGATGGGCGTGACTTGGTTGTTGAGGTTGTTGAAAACCCAATCATTAACCGTATTGCATTTGAGGGGAATGATCAGATTGAAGATCCTGAGCTTCTCGCAGAAATCCAGCTTAGACCACGTCAGGTTTTTACGCGTACACGTGTGCAATCGGATATTACACGTCTTTATCAAATTTACCGTCGTAATGGGCGTTTCTCTGTCAATATTGAGCCTAAGATCATTAAGCTAGAGCAAAATCGTGTGGATTTAGTGTTTGAGGTTGATGAAGGTGATGTGACGACTGTTAAATCTATTCGCTTTATCGGTAACAAGGTTTTTGATGACTCCGAGCTTCGTAGCGTTATTTCGACGAAAGAGAGTGAGTGGTATCGCTTTTTAAGCAGTGACGATCGCTATGATAAGGATCGTGTTGCTTATGACCAAGAGTTACTTCGTCGTTTTTACTTATCACATGGCTATGTTGATTACCGTCTTATATCTGCAAATGCAGAGCTATCAGATGAGCGTGATCGTTTCTTTATGACTTTCACAGTTGAAGAGGGTGAGCGTTATAAAATTGATGATGTTGAAGTGAATTCACGTTTGAAAAATTATGATGTTTCTCAGCTTGATGAGAAGATTATGCTTAAAAGAAATGAGTGGTATAATGCTGATTTGATGCAGGAGACTGCAGATAAGATTACTGATGCTTTGGGTGATGCTCAATATGCGTTTGTTGAAGTTGTTCCAAATGTTAAGCGTAATCGTTCGGATAATACAGTTGATGTGACCTTTACGATTAATGAAACACCACGTGTATTTGTTGAGCGCGTTGATATCCATGGTAATATGCGCACCTTAGATAGTGTTGTGCGTCGTCAGATGCTACTGGTTGAGGGCGACCCATATAATAAATCTAAGTTAGCGCGTTCTGAGCAACGTATTAAAAACTTAGACTATTTTGAAGTTGTTGATGTTCAAACTAAGCCAGGTAGTGCGCCTGATAAGACCGTAGTTGATATTAGTGTTGCAGAGAAATCTACAGGTGAGCTTTCTATTGGTGCTGGTTATTCAACGAGTGATGGTCCTTTGGTTGATTTTGGTGTTTCTGAGCGTAACTTGCTTGGTAAAGGTCAGATCATGAGCTTCTCTACAGTGTTAGCAGGTGAGCGTACAGAGTTTTCACTTGGCTTTACGGAGCCATATTTCTTGAAACGTGACTTGGCGGCTGGTTTTGAAGTATTCCACTCCACACGTGATTTGCAAGATGAAAGTTCGTACGACCAAAAGCGTAGTGGTGGAGCGCTTAAGATGGGCTATCCGTTATCGGAGCGCTGGAGACAAACTCTTAAATACCGCTTAGAGAGTAATGAGATTGAAAATGTTCAAGATGATGCATCTCGTTATATTCAAGATCAGGCAGGTAAGCGTGATACGTCTGCTGTATCTCAGCGCTTAACATATGATGGCCGTGATAGCTCTATCTTCCCTAGAGAAGGCGGTATGTACTGGTTGGATACTGAGTTTGCAGGTTTAGGCGGGGATGCTAAATATGTATCTGCTAAAACAGGTTACTCTCATTATTATCCGATTTTTGATAAAGTTGTTCTGAATGTGTTGGGGGAAGTTGGTGCGATCAAGGGGTACTCTAACACAGATGTTCAGATCAATGAGCGTTTCTACCTTGGTGGCTCGACATTAAGAGGTTTTGAAAATGCCGGTGTTGGTCCTCGTGATACTGACAGTGATGATGCACTTGGTGGTAACTACTTCTATCGCGGTACTGTTGAGGCTTCTTTCCCTGTAGGCTTGCCAGAAGAGCTTGGCGTTGAAGGGCACCTCTTTACTGATGCTGGGAGTTTGTGGGAGCTTGATGATGCGGGTAGCGATATCACTGATAAAAGCTCGCTTCGTGCAAGTGCTGGTGTTGGTGTGTCATGGCGTTCACCATTCGGTCCAATTCGCGTTGATGCAGGTTTCCCAATTGCTAAGGAAAGCTATGATGAAGAAGAGCGTATCCGTTTTAATTTCGGAACACGTTTCTAGTAAAAAATGGTTTTTTCTAAAGCCCATAACTGTTATGCAGGTGTGGGTATGAAAATTTAATTAAAAGGTGTGATTCATGAGATTCATTTTAAATATAGCTTTATTTACGTTTGTTTTTGTAAATGCCGTGGCTCTTATGGGCGGGCAAGTTTTAGCAGAAACAAAGATTGGTGTTGTAGATGTTCGCTATATCATGAGCCAATCTTCTGCTGCTAAATCTATTTTAGAGCAGCGTAAGTCTATGCAGGAATCTTTCCTTAAAGAGATTAGTGGTAGTGAGCAGAAGCTTCGTGATGATGAACAGGCTCTAGCTAAAAAACGTGAAAGCTTGAGTGCTGAGGATTTTATCGACGAAAAGAAAGAGTTTGAGCTTAAAGTATATAAAGCTCAGAACGAAGCGCAGCAGAAAAAGAAAACTCTCGAAGAGCGCGTTGCAAAAGCTATGAACACTCTTCAGGAAAAGTTAGTGAGTGTTATTCAGGAATTAGCCGAGGAAAAAGGTTATGATCTTGTGTTAACTAAACAGAATATAATCGTTGGTACAGATTCAATTGATTTAACTGAAGATGCTATGAAGCGCTTGAATAAAGAGCTTTCTAACGTGAAACTTTAATCAAATCTGCTTGTTTTAAGGTTGTTAGTAAATGCCTGATCCTAAATTTTTCGATTTTAAAAATGGTGTAACTCTGTCGCAATTGGCAGAGTTATCTTCATGTGAGCTTAGTAATCCTTCGCAGGGCGAGTTTGTTGTTGAAGGCGTCGCGCCTCTTGATCAGGCTGGTGGTAATGAGCTTAGCTTTTTAGATAATGTTAAATATAAGGATCAGTTTAGTGCAACAAAAGCGGGCGCTTGCTTCGTGCATCCTGATTTTGCGCCACATGCGCCAAAGGGCTGTCGTTTGCTCATGAGCAAATCTCCTTATAAAGCTTATGCAATTGCTGCACAGTTTTTATATCCTGAAGTAAAGCCTGAGGCTCAAATCTCTGAGAGAGCTTACGTCAGTGATGAGGCTGTTCTTGGTGATGGATGCGTTATTGAGGCTGGTGCTGTCATTGAAGCTGGAGCTGTTCTTGGTGAACAAGTTTGGGTTGGTGCTAACACTACCATTGGTCGCTCTGTTAAGCTCGGAAATCATGTGCGTGTCGGGGCTAATGCTACGCTTTCTTATTGTCATGTCGGTGATTATTCGCGGCTATATCCAGGTGTGCGTATAGGTCAGGATGGTTTTGGCTTTGCTATTGATCCTGCTGGTCACGTCAAAGTCCCTCAGCTTGGGCGTGTTATAATTGAAGATCATGTTGAGATTGGAGCCAATACAACGATTGATCGAGGTGCAGGGCCTGACACTGTTATTGGGCAAGGAACTTGGATCGATAATTTAGTTCAGATTGGGCATAACGTTAAAATTGGTCGTGGCTGTATCATTGTCTCTCAAGTTGGTATATCAGGCTCTACAGTGCTAGAAGATTTTGTAGCTTTGGGTGGTCAGGCGGGCGTGGCCGGGCACTTGCATATAGGCATGGGTGCTAGGGTGGCAGCTCAGTCAGGTATTATGAAGAATATTCCTGCGGGTGAGGAGCATATGGGTTCTCCCTCTATGCCGATCAGGCAATATATGAAACAGGTTGCTTTATTGAAGCGTTTAGGTAAAAAGGTATAGTTGTTAACATTGGTGATGTTGAGGCTTTTATAGGTAAAGAGAATTACAGGTCATGAGTGAAGAAAAAAATAATACAGTGATTGATATTAACCGAATTATGGAGATGATTCCGCATCGTTATCCAATTCTATTAGTTGATCGTGTGCTAGAGCTTGTTCCAGGTGAAAGTGCAGTTTCTTTAAAAAATGTGACTATGAATGAGCCTCATTTTAACGGCCATTTCCCAGGTTACCCGGTTATGCCGGGCGTTCTCATTGTGGAAGCTATGGCACAAACTGCAGCGTTAGTTGTTGTGGAAGCGCTTGGAGCTGATGCTGAAGGCAAGGTTGTGTATTTCATGACCATTGATAATGCGCGCTTTAGAAAACCTGTCGTTCCTGGTGATTCTATGCATATTCATGTGACGAAAGTTCAATCACGCGGACGCGTTTGGAAGTTTAAAGGTGAGGCAATTGTTGATGGTAAAGTGTGTGCTGAAGCATCGTTTAGCGCTATGATCACTGATAACTAATCCTTTATTTTTTTCTTTTTGTAACCCCATGTAACAAAGCGTGACTTGTGTTCAGCCAGTCGCGCGGATATTTATAAGTTATGAGTAATTCATCTATACATCCTACTGCTATTATTGAAGATGGCGCGAAAATTGGCCAAGGCGTTAGTATTGGTCCATATTCTATTGTTGGTCCAAATGTTATCTTACATGACAATGTAACTCTTAAAGGGCATGTTGTTGTTGATGGTTATACTGAGATTGGTGAGGGAACCGTTATTTATTCTTTTGCCTCTATAGGTAGCGCACCACAAGACCTTAAGTATACTGGTGAGCCATCTAAGCTTATCATTGGCCAGCGTAATACTATCCGTGAACATGTGACAATGAATCCAGGTACTAAAGATGGGGGTATGGAAACGCGGGTTGGTGATGATTGCCTCTTTATGATGGCTTCTCATGTTGCGCATGATTGTCATGTCGGAAACCGAGTTATATTGGCAAATAATGCGACTTTAGCTGGCCATGTTCATGTGGGCGACTTTGTCATTATTGGCGGCTTGGCGGCTGTGCATCAGTTTGTACGTATTGGTGATCACGCGATTATTGGTGGGATGTCAGGTGTAGAAAGTGATGTCATTCCATATGGCCGTGTTAAGGGTGAGCGTGCTTTCTTAGCTGGTCTTAACCTGGTAGGTTTAGAGCGACGTGGCTTTGATAAGGCTAGTATTCGTAATCTTCAGCGTGCATTTAACCAATTATTTGGTGATGAAGGTACGTTGGATGAGCGTATTGAAGGCGTGGCTAATGATTATTCAGATGATGAGACAATCTTGAAAATTGTTGGTTTTGCAAAAGCTAAAACTAAATTCCCATTATGTCAGCCTCCCAAGAAGAGCGCTTAGATAGCGTTACAGAGATTAAGCGTTTAGGGATTATCGCCGGTGGCGGTGAGCTTCCCTTTGTTTTGCTTGCTGCTTGTGAAAGCCTTGGGATAGAGCCATTTATTATTGCTTTTGAGGGGCACACAAATTCTTCTTTGTGTGAAGGTTATGCGCATATTTGGACGCGTTTAGGGGCGGTTGATAAAATACTTAAAACGCTACGTGCTCACGATATCGAAGATATTGTGATGATTGGTTCTATTCGTCGTCCTTCTATGAAGGAGCTTAGGCCTGATCTAAAAGCAGCAGCTTTTTTTGCTAAATATGGCGCTAAAGCACTTGGGGATGATGGCTTGTTAAGTGCGTTGAAAAGCTTTTTAGGAGATGAGGGGGTCAGCGTGCATGGCGTTCATAAGTTTTCATCTAATCTTTTAACGCCTGCAGGATCTGTTGGCGCGATTGAGCCTCAAGATGAGGATGTTTTAAATATTCGTCGCGGCATAGAAATTTTGCAAGGCATGGGGCAGTTAGATGTGGGGCAATCTGTTATTGTTCAAGAGGGGCTTGTCCTTGGTGTTGAAGCTATAGAAGGCACTGATGCGTTAATAGAGCGCTGCTATAATCTGCATAGAGAAGGGCGAGGCGGTGTGCTTATTAAACTCTGCAAGCCAGCGCAGGATCAGGATTTGGATTTGCCAACCTTAGGGCCTAATACAGTTGAGCTTGCAGCACGCTATGGTTTATCAGGAATAGCGGTTCATCAAGAACATTCTTTGCTATTGAAGCGCGAAGAAGTTGCAGAAATTGCAAATAAGCATAAACTCTTTGTAATCGGCATCAACCCGAGTACTTATTAATTTTTATTCATCCCCTATATGTGGAGCATGCTGTTATGAGCACGAAATATTTTTTTATAGCTGGTGAGCCATCTGGTGATGTTTTAGGGGCTTCTCTTATTCAGGGACTTAAGGAAAGCGGTGTCGATTTTGAGATGACCGGTATTGGCGGTGAGTATATGGGGCGTGAGGGGCTTCAAACACTTGTTGCTATGGATGAGTTTTGTGTGATTGGTTTGTGGGAAGTTCTTAGCCAAATAATGCGTTTACGTCGTTTAGTTTTGGCGATGGTTGAAGAGATAGAAAAGCGTAAGCCAGATGTTTTAGTAACAATAGATTTGCCAGATTTTAATTTTAGAGTTGCTAAGATGTTGAAAATACGAGGTATTTTTAAGGGTAAAATTGTTCATTATGTTGCGCCGACAGTATGGGCTTGGCGTCCTGGTCGCGCTAAAAAAATTGCTGGTTTTCTAGATGGTCTCATGTGTTTGTACCCGTTTGAGCCAGAATATTTTAAAAAACATGGTTTAAAAGCTGCTTTTGTAGGGCATCCAATAGCCGATAATGACCAGGAGGCTGTTAGTGCCTCAGATTTCTTGGAGCAATATGGTATCAAGCAGGAGACTAAGCGTTTAGGAGTGTTCTTAGGCAGCCGTAAGCATGAGCTTAAATCTATTGCGCCAGTTATTTTGGATGCTGTTGATGCGATTAATGAGCAGCAAGATGATATGATAGCTATTATGCCTACGACATCTAATCATGAATTGGCGTTAACAAATATAGCAAATGAGCTGCCAGTAAAGGCTTTTGTTGTTACTAACCCGGATACTAAATGGCCTGCTTTTAAAGCATGTGATTTTGCTATTGCTGTTTCTGGTACAGTTGCTTTGGAACTTGCCTATATGGGTGTACCGCATATGATTGTTTATAAGGTTCATCCTGTATCATGGATATTATTGAAGATTTTAGTGAAGGTGAAGTTTGCGCATTTAGGCAGCATCTTATTAGAGCGTCAAATTGTGCCTGAGCTTTTACAGTTTCAATGTACTTCATTTAAAATTGCAGAGACTGCGATTGATCTAATGAATGATCCTGCGAAGCTAGATGAGCAGCGCAGTGCTTTCAAAGAGCTTGCTGCTAAACTGAAAGCGCCTGGTGGGTTAAAATCGTCAGCGGCTGCTGCAAGATATGTTACGAAATTTACACCCGCATATAGAGCTCAATTAAAAGCTGAAAAGGCCGCTGCATCTGCTGTATCAGGTCAGTAACTTATTTCACTTTATAAAATATGCGCATAAAAAAGAGGCCATTTAAGGCCTCTTGCTATTTGTTTACATTGTCGCAATTTTTAAAGTTATTTTCTTTTGTTAATTGCGACATATGGGCGCTGTGCTGGGCCAGTATATAGCTGGCGAGGGCGGCCAATGCGAAGTGATGGTTCTTCGATCATCTCTTTCCACTGTGAAACCCAGCCAACTGTTCTTGCTACAGCAAAGAGAACTGTGAACATAGATGTTGGGAATCCCATAGCTTTTAGAATAATGCCTGAATAGAAGTCTACATTCGGGAAGAGTTTACGCTCTACGAAATATGGATCTTCTAGTGCAATGCGCTCTAGTTCCATTGCAAGCTCTAAGCGTGGATCGTCAACGCCCAAATCTTCAAGAACCTCATCGCATGCTTTCTTCAGCACGCCAGCGCGTGGGTCGAAGTTCTTGTATACACGGTGACCAAAGCCCATGAGGCGGAACGGATCATCTTTATCTTTTGCGCGCTCTAAGAATTCAGGGATATTATCTTTATGGCCAATTTGGTCTAGCATTTCTAGAACGGCTTGGTTAGCGCCGCCATGTGCAGGTCCCCAAAGTGAAGCAATACCTGCAGAGATACATGCAAATGGGTTGGCTTGTGATGAACCAGCCATACGCACTGTTGATGTTGAGGCATTTTGCTCATGGTCAGCGTGTAGGATAAGGATTTTATCCATTGCATTGGCCAAAACTGGGTTAATTTTATATGGCTCAGATGGCATGCCAAAGCACATGTAAAGGAAGTTCTCTGAAAAGTTCAGGTCATTGCGAGGATACATGAATGGCTGACCAACGCTGTATTTATAAGTCATTGCAGCAAGCGTTGGTATTTTTGCTATCAGGCGATGTGCAGAGATTTCACGCTGCTGTGGGTCCCAGATATCAAGAGAGTCATGATAGAAAGCCGATAGGCCGCCGACAACACCGCACATAATGGCCATAGGGTGTGCGTCACGACGGAAACCACGATAGAAGTAGTTCAGCTGCTCATGCACCATTGTGTGATATGTAATGTTGTGATCAAACTCGTCAAATTCTTTTTGTGTTGGTAGATCACCATTTAAAAGTAGATATGCCACCTCTAGGAATGAACTCTTTTCTGCGAGTTCTTCGATGGTGTAGCCACGATGCATCAGGATGCCTTTTTCACCGTCGATGAATGTAAGACGTGACTTACAGCTTCCTGTCGATGTGAAGCTTGGGTCAAATGTGAAATGATCTGTTTCTGCGTAGAGCTTTCTTACATCAATAACCGAGGGGCCAGTTGTGCCGTCTAGTACGGGCAGTTTGTAACTTGCGCCAGTTTGATCGTCTGTAAGTGTAAATGTTTTTTCTGTTTCGTCGCTCATGAATTCTTTCCTTGATAAGGTTACTTATAGATTCGGGACCTATACCCAAGAATATGGGTGTTAGAAGGGGTTCGTCAAATGACGATTAAACTATCTTACTCTAATTTGGCGCTAGATCAAGGTTTATTGCATTGCAGTAATGGCTGAGCGAATGCGATTGCATGTCTCTTCTTTGCCTAAGATTTCTGCGACATGGAATACTGATGGTGATACGGTTGTGCCAGTCAGAGCTGCACGTAAAGGCATCGCTACTTTCCCGAGTTTACCACCTACATATTCTTTCGCTATGACTTTGCATATGTCCTGTATGTCTAAAGAGGTGAAGGCGTCACAGTCCTCAAAGGATTTTTCTAGGTGGCCAAGAATGGCCAAAGCATCTGGGCTAAGGACTGTACTTGCCTTTTCATCAAAATTAAGGGGTACGTCTTTTGCAAAAAATGCTGATTCATCAGTAAGTTGTATTAATGTTTTTGCACGTGACTTTAACTCATCGGCACAAGCTTTTATTTGTGAAATGGCCTGTACGTTAGGTGTTATATTGTGGTTTTTCTGATAGAAATGTTCACATTCTTTAAGGAGCGCATCGGTATCAGACTCGCGAATATAATGTGCATTTAAATTTTCCAACTTATCGAAATCGAAACGTGCTGCAGATTTACCGATATGCTCTAGATCAAACCATTCTTTGGCTTGTGCATCAGATATGATTTCATCATCACCATGGCTCCAGCCTAAACGTAGTAGATAGTTTCTCATTGCTTCTGGGAGGTAGCCCATTTCACGGTATTCTTCCACGCTTGCTGCGCCGTGACGTTTTGACATTTTTGTGCCATCTGGGCCTAAAATTAAAGGAACATGTGCGTATACTGGTTTTTGCCAGCACATAGCATCATAGATAACATTTTGGCGGAATGTGTTGTTAAGGTGATCATCACCGCGAATGACATGTGTTACGCCCATATCGTGATCGTCACAGACAACACTGAGCATATATGTTGGTGTGCCGTCAGAGCGCAGAAGAACGAAATCATCAAGCTCGGCATTTTGCATAGTGACATCGCCTTGTACTTTATCACTTACAGTTGTTTCGCCTTCAACGGGCCCAAGTATACGCACTGTATATTCTTCAGTTTGGCTTGGTGTGTATTTGCTTTCTAGCTCTTCGCGGCGAGGGAGTTTAAAACCGCCATTTTCTTTACGAATGGCCTCTAATTCCTCTTGTGAATAATAGCATTTCCAAGCTTTACCATCTTCTAGTAGTTTTTGTGCAATGCTTACGTGATGTTCGCGGCGCTCATATTGTGAGACGATTTCACCATCCCAATCGAGACCAAGCCATTTTGTTGCATTAATAAGCGCTGTTACTGCTTTTTCATTGTGGCGTGCTCTATCAGTATCTTCGATACGAAAGAGCATCTTGCCACCATGCTTGCGGGCAAAAAGCCAGTTAAAGAGCGCTGTGCGTGCTGTGCCAATATGCATCATGCCTGTTGGTGATGGTGGAAAGCGCGTTACAATCTTTTGGTTTTCTTCTGTCATGGTCTTTTTGCTTATAATTTGATAAATATGATGCCTATACGTACTTGATCTTTGGGGGAGCTTGCAAGTCTTTGATGCTGCGAGGTGGGCAATTTTTTAATCAACTTTTTGAGGCGCAATCGGGGCGGGGCTTTTTGTGGCTTCCCGTTTTCGTTGCCATTGGTGTATCGGTTTACTTCTCACTAAAAGCTGAACCGCCTATTTTATTGGCTGTTTTGTTTTTGTTAGGGGCGGGCGCTGCCCTTAAATATTTTTGGCGGGATGTCCGTTTTCATTGGGTGTTTGTTTATCTGTTTATGATAGCGCTTGGTTTTGGCTCTGCGCAGTTTCGCGCGCACATGGTTTATACGCCTATCTTAGCAAAGAAAGTTCAGCCGGTTGAGCTTGAGGGGCGTGTAAGCTTTATAGAGCGGGTTGATGATGGGCAGCGCATCATTCTTTCTGATATTCATGCCAATAAGATTGATGAAGCTTTATTTCCCAAAAAAGTGCGCATCAAATTTAGGCGCGTTCAGGATGGTGTACAGGTTGGGCATCGTATCAAGCTTTTAGCTGGGTTAGCTCCTCCTTCCCCACCTGTTATGCCCTATGGTTTTGATTTTCAACGTCATATGTATTTTTCTAGTATTGGGGCCAGTGGGTTTGCGTATGGTGA
>NZAJ01000076.1 GCA_002687495.1 Micavibrio sp.
AATCTTGAAAGGCATAAGGCTGTTTGCTTTGAATAAATTTGAAAAGAAATAAATTATTATAGAAAATAAAATATAAGAGAGTACGAAAGATAAATCTAAGACTGCTTCATATTTTGACGTATCCAATGGGCCAATTCGTCTTCACGCATATCACCTGAAGCCAGAGCCAAAATTGCTTGAATGGCAGCAACGGGCTTGGCAGTTAATCGATAGCCGTTAATGCCTAAAAACAAACCAATTGATAAAAAAGCCGCTCTTTTATTACCATCTACAAAAGGATGGTTTTTTGCAAGACCATAGGCATAGCTTGCCGCTAGATCAGCGATGTCGGCTTTTTCATTATATTGTATGAGATTTTGAGGGCGCATGATAGCAGACTCAAACAAGCCTTCATCACGAACACCGCGCCCACCTCCATGAATAGACAAGCTTTCTTCATGGAGCATTTTGAGTGCCCTAACATCAATCCACTTATAATCAGACATTTATTCAGCCAGAACTTTGAATGTATCGCGATATTCGCGCATAAAATCACGCCCTATTTCAAGCTGTTCCTTGATGGTTGGGTCATAAGGCGTCAAAAGCATGCCATCTGGCGTTTCCACCACATAGACTTGGTCGCCTTTTTCAAGCTTTAGCTGTGTAAGCAGCTCTTTCGGGAAAACCGCACCCGTTGATGAACCAATTGTTGTAAGCTTTAAAGTATGCATTTATTAAACTCATTATTATAACATATATTATAATAAAACTGTGATATTGTCAATATTTATGGGTTTTAGGCGGTTTTTCGGCATCAATAACATCCTGTGTCATTTTATCGAGCAGTTTTGCATTACACTCCTTTATACGCCCCGCACGTATATCCGCTTCCCCTTCTAATAAATGGCTGTGAAGGTTTTTTTTAGTCAGCTTTTCAAAATCTTCTGAATGTGTCATGTCTAGAGTGCCTTCCTGAAATATCTTTATTTTATAGCTCATAAATAACAATATTTATAAAAATTTCTAATGATCTCTATGATAAATCCCTGCGCCCGAAAGCGCAGGGTTTCTAATTTTAAGCCGCAAGTTTCTCACCCTCGTCTTCATCATGTGAAGGTGTTTCATTTTTCATGTCAGGGTCAATGGCAGGAAACTGCATGGCTTCTGGTATCCAGAACATTGCCTTTAATTCATCCGCGCTTGGGGCTTCAAGGGTGAGAACATGGGCAAAATGCTTTGCCATAGCCTCAACCAACTCCCCTTTCTTATAGCCCTGCCCGTTTCCGAACTTTAAAGAACATCCTGCTTCATTGATAATTGCGGAGAGCTGTTCCTTGATGGTTGGGTCATAAGGCGTCAAAAGCATGCCATCTGGTCGCCAATTCTCGCGCATATCAACTCTCAAAGTCTGCGCCACATGATTGGAAACGCTGTCTTCATAAATATCGAGCGTATCAAGATGGCCTACTCCAAATTCCGAGGCTTACAATGTAAGAGCAATATCCTCTAATTGCTCGTCTGATAAAGGCTGAACGGCAAAATAGGCTTCTTGCACATTATGCTGGAAGAGATACTTCACATCTTGCCATGTCGGGCTGTCCTCGGTTTTACCGAAATACCCCAGAATTACCCGTGCTTTTGCATTGAGTGCGTCCAATGAGGGCGAATGCGTTGCCCCATCATCAAAATAGCGCAAGGCTGGGTGATCGGTAAACGTGGCAAGCTTCTTGGCGACCAAAATCTCTTTGGCTTTTCTGGGATTGCCTATCAAAGCATTTTGAACGGCAACGCACTTGTGCATATTCATATAGCGCACCAATGGCTTGCCGTATGTGGCCTTTGGTTTTGGTTTTAAAGCCACCACATTGGATTCATCGATTTCGGGCTTGATAAGTCCTTTATGGATTTCAACCTCACCATTGGGGCGAATATTGACAATAACACCGCCTGTCTTTTCATCTTCGGCTTTTTCATACCGCCATGATGAAAAATACCCCTCTTCCAGTTCAGCCCAATCATGGCTTTGAGAAAACTCATCAACCAGTTTTTCAGCCGCTTGTCGTTGCAATTCTTCAAACTGCTCGACATCGTTGAAATAGGTGGTTTTATCCTCTGCCAAAAGGTCGGAGGTATAGTCGCCTGTATAAAGAGTCGTATCAAAGATTGCCAAAGCGACATTGGGTTTTTCATCCAAAATTGCGTCTTTAATATCTTCTGGGCTATTGCACCACCCTCGCAAAACACGCTCTAAAATCGCATTTTGTTCATCATGGGATGCAAGCGCAAAGCTTTCGGCTTGGGCAAGGTTGATTTGTCCATCGATAAGGGCATGGGTGACATCTTCGCTTAATTCCAAAAGCATCAAGCGTCTGCGGATTGTGCTTGTTGTCAGCCCTGTCTGACTTTCAATGACATCCAGTTTTTCACCGTCCTTAATCAGCGTTGCAATGGCTTGGGCTTCTTCCAATGGGCTTAGATTCTCACGTTGGACATTTTCAACTGTTGCCATACGTAAAATATCATCTTCGCTTAAACCCTCTTTGATTTCGACATTGACGGGAAAATCAGCGTCAATATCGCCGCGCTCTAAAAGCAGGTTCAGGGCGCGAAAGCGTCTTTCACCGCAAATAATGGTATGTTTTGCCCGTTTTGAAGTTGGGGCGGCAACGATTAGATTTTGAAGCAAGCCATCATTTTTAATGGATTGCGCCAGTCCTTCGATTGATTTTTCATCAAAGCCTTTTCGGGGATTGTCCTTTGAAGTTTTGATTTGGCCAAGTTTAAGAATTTGAGTGCTCATAATATCAGCTCCTTTTTTGCTGTTATAAAATGATGCGGGATTGCATCATCGAAGCCACTCCTCTCGAATGACTTCTGTGATGCCATCGGCGCTTTAATATTCACTTGGTAAAAAAAGGGTTTTATTCTGAAAATAAAAGCGGATGGTCTTGAGCGGAAAATCGGTGAAGGGAATTTTTTCACGGTGAAGCTCGTTTTCATTGCCATCGGTGCAAATAAGCGTTGCCCCCTCGCCTTCATCATTGAGATTTAAATCCCAGACGCAAAACTCCTCACCTGCGAGTTTGGACACACTGGCATGACAAGCCATGATTTTATCAATAAGCCAATAGGCTTCGGCTTGTTCTGCGACATATTGCGCCCCATCGGTATAGAGAAATTGACGAAACAGGCTATGGCGATACCAAGTCTCGCTCCCTGTGAATTGCATTAAATCTTCTTTACGAAGTGATGATTTTTTACTGGTGTTTGTTGTTTGGCTCATATCAATTCCTTTCTTTTAAATATCGCCCCGAAACATACTTTTTTCGGGGCGAGCAGGAACGGCGAGCAATAAGCGGCATGAGAGGTCAAACCCAAATCCTTCGAAGAAGGACGAAGGGCTAAAAATCGATAAAATTGCGGAAGGTTTGCGAAACGTCAGTTTCGTGAATGCCGTCATTTTTTCTATTTTTCGGCTTTGGGATTTGACGGAACTTGCCAAGACAAAACAGAACTGACACAAGTTTCATTATTTGGCATCTCTTGACACTCAAAAACCCTGAAAGCCCTTGTTATCCTTAGTCTTATAAAGTGTCAAAATGTCAGATGAACCATAAGTGACACTTATGACGTCACTGGAATAACGCATTTTGAAGGCTCTCACGGCCTGCGTTAAGGATTGTCACTCGAAGGGCCGAAACGCTTTTTTCTTAAAGTGGTTCGGGGAGCCTTGGCGAGTAAAGCCTGACCCGTTTTTTAAAACGGGGAACGCCCTAATGGGAGCGAACAAAGTCTAACAGAAGGGAATAATCGTGATTATCAGCAGCCTTTAAGGCAGAGATATATCTGGTGCGAACATCACCCTTTTTTGTAATATCCCCTGCTCCCCAGGTGAATCGATCTTGCCCCATATAATGAAGAAGAATATCTGTGGCCAGACGGCTGAGCCGTCCATTGCCGTTTGGATAGGGATGAATGAAGACAAGCCGGTGATGAAACCGCACGGCCAATTCATCAGGCTCGTAAGTGTTATGATCGAGTTGATATTGCGTATCATCAATAAACTGCTTTAATTCCATGGGAATCCGGTAAGCATCGATGCCGATATTGCGGGCAGTCCTGCGATAAGATCCGGCCCACTCCCAGACCGCGCCATACATTTTTTTATGAAGCGTATCCAAAAATGCCAGATCAAGCGGATTACGCTTTTTGGAAAATGCCCATAATTCGCCTTGCACGATGTTTTGCTGTTCGGCCTGATTAAGCTCCCCGCGCGTTGAGATATAGGAGGGAATTAACCCCTCTTTTTCATCTTCGGCAAGCTCTGTGGCATCGTCCTGCTCTTCAAAAATATCGTCGTATTCATCACTCATTATCGTTTATCCCAAATAATCTTATGCTGTTCGCGCAAAATCTGCGCGGCCAAATTTTCAATTTCTTCATTCAATTTATCGGATTGCAGGTTTTGCGCCTCTAGCCGCATTGTGTGATCGACTTTGCCGATAATATCAGCGGCAATGCGCCGCGCGCGTGTTTGCAAGACCTCTTCAAACGAGCCTTTGGGCACAAAGGAATAAACAAGAGCGCAATCAAGCGCCTCGGCTGCGCGGCGCAAACTGGCTAAAGTCACGGTTTCATCGACTTCCGATTTTTCCAAAGCTGTGATCCTGGGCGGAGAAACACCAAGGCGCGCGGCCAGTTGCTTTGAAGACATCCCCAAAGCTTCTTTAACCGCCCTGATCCATCCCTTATGCGGCCTTTGCATTTTCTGCAATGGCGGCAGGGACGCAATTTTGCTATCAAGGGCTTTACGTGCTGTTGCTTTATCCATATTATTAACCTATAGATTAATTAAATATAATAAATATTAACTTATATATTAAATATTATCAAGAATAATTAACTTAAATATTAATTTATAAGAAGATTATTGAACAAAGACGTTAAATAGCCCTGACTATAGGCACATCATCAATACGCGTTGTATAACAGGGAGAGCGCCGCTCAGAACGTTGTTTCCATTTTTTATTCAATCCCATACCCGCCATTTGCAGCGTATTGCGGCCATGACGTTTGTTAATGCTGTCCAAAGCTTTCATCAAATTAGGGCTATGCGGCATGTCATCACTGAATAAATCTTGCGGCTTTTCACTAGCCGGAAGCAGGTCTTCTAAAATGATACCGCATTTGCCGTATTCGATCCCGCCCCGAAAGACGATCTCGGTCAATCGCATCGCTTCTCGGATAATTTGGCGCGTATCATTGGTGTAAGGGCGCAGCGATCCGCACTCTACGCCGTAAAATTGGGGTGTGTTTCTGTATTTATTGGTATGCATAAACACACGGATGCGGCCTGCTATAACGCCGTGATGCCGCATTTTCTCTGCCCCGCGCGCCGCGTGTGTCGAGATGGCTTGTTTTAATTCGTCTAAAGATGTCACCGGCTTACCAAATGATCGGGTCACGGCTGTGCCTTTACGAACGGGCGGAATTTCTTCCAAAGGAATACAGGAAATACCGCGCAGCTCTAAAATTGTGCGCTCGGCTACAACAGTTCCATATTGTCTGGCTTGGCGAGCGGGCATATCCCGTAATTGTCCTGCGGTATGAATGCCCATAGCGTTTAATTTTGCGGTGCTGGCCTTGCCGATGCCCCACATTTCTTCAATCGGAAACTCATCTAAAATCAGGTTCCTTGTCCCCTCTTCCATCAAGGAGAAAACGCCCCCGCAATCCGGCGTGTTCTTCGCGAGGTGATTGGCTATTTTCGCCAATGTCTTGGTCGGCCCAATTCCCACACCTGTCGGAATGCCTGTCCATTTTAAAACAGCCTCTCGCATGGCGCGGGCGTGTTCAACAACACCGATTAATTTGTATTTTTCGAGCTTCACGAAAAGCTCATCAATCGAATAAACCTCACATTCCGGCGCGAATTCCCTGACGACATCCTGAACCCGCTGAGACATATCGCCGTAGAGCGTATAGTTTGAAGAAAATATATGGGTTTGGCGCATGGTTTTATCCTTGCGGATCATAAATTCAGGCGTGCCCATTTTGATGCCTAAGGCTTTGGCTTCGGGCGTTCTGGCGATCGCGCAGCCATCATTATTGGATAAAACAACAACAGGTTTATTGTTTAAAGCGGGCTGAAACACGCGCTCACAGGAACAATAAAAGGAATTACAATCAATCAGCGCGAAAATATGTTCAGACACATTTCCTCACAACACCAACCACAACGCCCCAGATTTCAGGAGGATTATCCTCATTCAGCTCGATAGGCTTATATTTTCGGGGATTGGTGGAGGTCAAAAGATATTGCCCTGCCCGCTTTTCAAACCGTTTAAGCGTCATTTCACCGTTTAAAACGGCAACAACGATATGGCCAGGCTTTGTTTCAACGCTTTTATCAATCACAACGTAATCGCCTGTGAAGATCCCTGCTCCTTCCATGCTATCGCCGGAGACTTGCATCACAAAAGTCGCGGACGGCCTTGATACGAGATGCGAAACCAGATCGATATTGTCCTCCAGATGATCGTCGGCAGGACTTGGAAAGCCACAAGGCACGACGAAAGAGTGCAACGGCAAGGTCTGATGGTTTTCTATCAATCTGAGCATTTTTCACAAATACTGCAAAACAAAGAACATTACAAGAACATTTAACCGTGGAGGGCTGTAAAAAGATGCTGGCAATCATCCTAATAGCCCCCCTGCCCGCGTGTTTCAGCCTTTTTATCAAGATTGTCGTTCAACTCGATGCCATTGGCGCGGCGGATCATGCCCATGACGGATTTATGAAGCTTCAAATCCCCTGATTTTGCGCGGTTGACCATCGTGTTGAAGTAAGCGCCGGGCTTCATGGCGCGGTTTTCTTCGCGTAAATTCGCCTGATCGGTCAATATCACGCACACGGCGGCCCCAATTCGGCTGAGCGTCATACACGCATGACCCCAAGAGTTTTGAGAAATCCCTAAAGTCCGGTTCAAACGGTAAGCAGCCTCAACAAAATCGCTCGCGTTCATTGGTCTTGGCTCGACCGGAAGCTGTGCTTTTAAACGATCACTCGAAATGTTGAGCAGTTGTTTTAGGGTAATATGCTGAAGACCTGTTGAGAGAATGGTAGACTGGTCGTCTGATGATTCCTCTTCTCGCTCATTTCTTTTGCTTCCCTCACCTTTTGCACCGATGTCGAATTGACGCTGTGAAGGCTCGGCTACTCCTTCCTGAAGGAAACTGGGCGAAGTCCTACTGGTACTTAATTTATTAAGTTGTTTTTTATTTGTATATTTGTAGTGAACGTCATTTGAATCGTCCTTGGATGAATCTTTTTCAGACAATTTAGTGTTATTTGCGCATTTAAGAGCCTTCTGATCATATTCGGCAACTTTTGCGCTCAACATCTCATAAAGATGCTTATGCTTATCAAGAAGCTCTCTAAGGGCGATTAAATCCATATAGGTGCGAATGGAAACTGCAATTTGCTCATAGCGGCCGCAAAAATCAATCAGCTCGGCTTCATCGAGGGTAAAACCTTCATCGGACTCCCCTGCCCCGCTTTCAGCTTCCAGTAAAATGGCGCGAATTTGGCGGCGATAGTATGAAATCTGGCGTTTTGTTTCCATCCAGGCTTTATCGTAGAGCTGCTTTTCATGCAGTTTATCTTGCAGCTCGGCCTTCAAGTAAGCCAGAGGCGTTAATTCAGCGCCATAAGCAAAGAGAATTTGCCCTGTTTCGTCACAGCGCTGACCATAACGGCGATGATTGCCGCTATCATGCCATGTTAAGGCGCCGACTTCGAAAAGCTGCTTTTCTAAAATTTGAATTTGGCGTTCTGAAACGCCCATATCGAGAGCTGTTTTGGCCAAAGACTGATAGACGATCGGGCGGCTCCCCTCCTCCCAGTCAATATCGCGGGTGAAGCTCATGTAATAATCAAGCAGCGCGATCATTCTGGGTGAAAAGCCGGCGGCCTTCCCTGCCCTTTTCACCAAAAGAAGAAGATCATAACGATTGACGTTTTCTTCTAATCCGGCGAAATCTTCGCACTGTTCTATGGACTGTCTGAGTTTTGGGGAAGCTATGCGCCCTCCCCCCGGCGTGTTCATGTCTGGAAAAATATGAGTCTGCATAATATGATATCGCAAAGTCTCTGTATTACTGTGGATAAGGCCACAAAAAAGGGTTTGCTGAAGTCGATTAAGACTTGCAACCCGATTCGAATAGCGATACCATGTAATTAAGAATTTGAGAGAAGGTATCGCCTTCAAAGTTTAAAGACCGCCGCGCCAACGGCGGTTTTTCCTTATCTGGAGAAATTTAAAAGACTGTTGATGCGCTCCTTCCTGATTAGGTTGTGGTTAAGTGAGGATTTTTGATTCCCCAAGGAAGGGAATCAGAATACTTTGAAGTTATCAGAAACACGTAACTTACGCAACCGACACTTTTGACAGCCCAAAACGTCAGAATGTAACTTATACGAATCGCCATTGGCTCACATAAAGGCTTTGAGGCACGTATAACGTAACTTACGTTTACGCTTGTGACGTTTATTTACATCATTAGAATGTATAGTGACGTCATGTTTTGTAAAGTTACGTCACTTTTGACACTTTTGACGTTATTTTACTGGGTGACACATTAGACGTTATTTGCTATATTTATGTGTGTCAGGAATGTTTAAAACCGTAAGGAGTGTCAAATGTCACAAGTCAGCATAACAGAAGCAGCAAAAATGGCCGGTGTGAGCCGTGCGACTATATATAATGACATTAATGCTGGCACTCTATCCTTTGAAACAGGCTCTAAAGATAAGAAAATGATCAATGTCGCTGAGCTGCAGCGTGTATACAAAACCCTTAAATCTCCTGACACTATAGACGATTCTAAGGATGTTGAAAAACGTCAGGAGCGTCAATCTAGTGATTCTAATGGGGCAGGGGGGCAATATGCCGTACTCCAGGAACGTCTTGAGGCTGAGAAAAAGCGTGTAGAGCACTTAGAAGAAATGCTGAAAAAAGAGCAGGAAGAAAGAAAGCGCGAACGCGAGACAGCCAAACAATTTGAGGAATATATGAAAGAGCAGTTGGCCAATCAGGGTGACAGCATTAAAAATTTCACACGTCTGCTCGAAGATCAGCGCGGTTCAAAATCTAATGACGACCAATCGGACCTAAAAGAAACTGTTCTGGCATTGAAAAAAGAGCTCGAAGACCAAAAAGAAGAGCAGCGCAAAAAAGAAGAGGCGCGCCGCGAAGCACTAAAGAAACGTCAGGAAATGGAAAAACAGCGCAAAGAGCAAGAAGAAGCTGAAAAGAGCAAAGGCATTTTCAAAAAATTATTCGGGTAAAGTGGAGTAGGGCAGGGGGCTTATTTCCGTCTCTTGTAGTGCCAGGAAAATTCAAATTCCATTGACCACAAGCCGCGGCGTTCATCTCTCGCGGCTTTTTGCTGTTCTGCGTAAGTGCCGATACTCTTGAGTGAAAGCGTGTATCTATTTAAGTTTGGCTCTTTTCTGAAGGTGCCGAATTCGACACCTTTAAAGTCCGAGTGAGGAATTCAATGGTATTACAGATCACTAAATTAATTTAACGCCAAAGATTGTTCACAGGCACTGCCCATAGATTTTGGCCGAATGGAACGACATCACGGCCGCGATACAAGACGATCCCACATATGAAATCTTGACCTGCTAAACGCTGAAGCTCTTCCAGACCTTTAAAATCAGATTTTGAGACGCTATCCCTCTGCTTAACCTCGATTGCAGCTAATTGCCCGTTGGATTTTTCCAAGACAAAATCAACTTCCTTATTATCACTGGTACGGAAATGGTATAAATCCATCTTCTCATTCTGAAATGTCATCAGTTTGAGAAGTTCGGTCGCAACAAAATTCTCAAGAACATGCCCGAACAGTTCAGGTCTGTTTTGCTCAAGATCGCTGAGCTCATACTGCATAAGATGGCATAGGAGCAAAGTATCGCTCATATAGCCTTTAGGCGACTTCACGAGACGTTTTCCAATATTTCGTGACCAAGGCGCCAGCTCGAAAGTCAGAAACAACATTTTAAGCAGAGTTTTATAATTGCGCGATGTAACAGGATTTAAACCTGCGTCCCGCGCAATATCTGCATCATTCACCAAGCCGCCGGCGCGGTTGGCTAAAATACGAAGTAGATTGGGCAGGGTGCTCAACTTTTCAATTTCAGCAAGAGCGCGTACATCTCTTTGTAATATAGTGGTCAGATAACCATCAAACCATGTCGTACGTTCAAGTTTTTCTGAACCTGAAATTTCCGGATAGGTCGCTAAGCGCATAACTTCAGTCAGTTTTTGCTTTGATGAATCTGCTTCAAAATCTTTGTTAAAAAGCCTTTCGATAAAATTACCATCGCCGCCCAAAGCTTCTGCAGCGGCTAATGGATAGAGAGTTAAAACGCTCATACGGCCAACCAAGGGATCTGATAATTTTGGCAAGGCCATAATATTGGCAGATCCGGTGAGAAGAAAACGCCCTTTGAGTTTTGGCTGATCCAGTCTCAATTCATCTACGACAACCTTTAAGGCCCTAAAAATCTCCGGGACAAGTTGAACTTCATCAATTATTAAAGCGCCTTTACGCTCTTTCAAATAGCTCTCAGGGGAGTTGGCGGCGGCGGCCATTTGTGTTGTGCTATCGAAAGTCACATATTCAGCTGGGTAATCTTTCTTAGCAATATATTGCACCAAGGTGCTCTTTCCAGCCTGACGCGGACCATTTAAAAAGACGACAGGGCTGACATTTAATGCCTCTAAAAGCCTATTCCGAGCGTGTCTTTTGATATGTGACATTGAATTTTGCAATCCTGTAGTTATAAACCCATCTTTTATAAATTATAAAGCAAACTTTTATATTTGCAAAACTGTTTATTATTTCTTTAATAGCGTACAGTTTGAGCGTCTTCAGAAGGGCTTATTTCCGTCTCTTGTAGTGCCAGGGAAATTCAAATTCCATTGACCACAAGCCGCGATGTTCATCTCTCGCGGCTTTTTGCTGTTCTGCGTAAGCGCCGTTGCTATAGCGGGGGTAATCAAACGCAAAGCCGGAACGCACCATCTGGGCGGCAACATCTTCGCCTTCAACAATGCAGCGTGCAATCGTCCTTTGATAGCGATCGGTTGTAATGCGCTCGCATTCCAATTCCTTGCCTGAAATCAAATTTTCGAGGCGTTGGCGGGCATATTTGCCGCAAGGGACGGATTGATCATCCTTCAAGCAATATTGGCGATATTCTGGGGCATCTATGCCCCATAAACGAAGTTCTTTGCCATTCATGGCAAAGCTATCGCCATCGCGGATGAATAAATCACTTGATAGGGCAGGGGCACTGCTCAGGGTCAAAAAGGCTGTAATCAGTAAAAAGCGCATCATTCAATATCTCTCAAAAAACAGCCATTTTCTATAGATTTTTCTAAAAAAGAGAGAAGGGGGCTCATGCCCCCTTAAGCTTCCTGCGTGCTATAAAGATAATCGACAGCCTTTTGCGCTTGCGATGCGGCCGAGAAAATGAATTTTTTATCATCCTCTAAAGCTTTCAACCAACATTCGATATATTTGGCATGATCTGAGCGGGGCAGGGGAGTGACGCCTGTAGATGCACACGCCATAGCTGCCCCTAATTCAGCGACTAATTCTTCAAACGCATAATCACTTTTAGAAAATTTCTCGTTAGCGAAGCGGTCGAGACGATGTTTTGCGCCCGTCCAGTGCGTGAGTTCATGAAACATTGTGCTGTAATAATTTTCTGTGGCCGTTGAATCTGCCGTGTCTTTAAAGCGAAGGGCAGGGGGCATATTGATAAAATCACCTGAAGGGCAGTAAAACGCCTTAACTTCTTTATGACGTATATCTGCGCCTGTGCCTTCAATAATTGTATCGGCATTCTCAATTGAGCCAATTTCAGCAGGGACAAAATCATCATCTGGATTGAAACCATCCACCTGATCGGCGTTAAAAACGCGTGACCACTTGGCAAACATCCGCATAGATTTTTCTTCATTATCTTGTGCAGGCTCTTGCTCGATCATTTTCCAAAAAACTATATGCGCTGATTTTTCACCTTTACGTACTTGTGCGCCGCGCTCTTGCCATTGCTTATATGTAGCCCAAATGCCTGATTGATAGCCCTCACACATTTGATAGACCCAGAGCAGGGGAACATTCACCCCTTTATATTTTTTGCCTGTATGGGCGTTTTCGGGAATTTGAGAAATACCATGCCACGGCAATTCAAAAGATCCATCTAAGCCTTTTTCAAGAGCTTCTATAATTCGGTTTGTTACATCCTGATAAATATCAACTTTACTCATTTTTTAATCCTCCAATTTGGAATAGGGTTGCGTTATGCAACCTCGTCTCCGGCGAGGATCGGGTAGCAACGATCAAGCGATGCAGGTTTTCATCAAAACCCTTGTCGAAAAAATCGACGAAATATTATTGGCTTTTTCAAGCCAGCGTTGAAAAAGCAGGAATATATTCGGCTCTATTTTTTTGATGAAGCGCTTGAACGGCGCGAGGCAGACAGCCTTAGAATTAATTAATAGTTCAGTTTATTAAGTTTTCCTATCTAATTGTAATTAAATAATTATTACTTGAATTAAAAATACTAGACTAGCCGTATCGTTTTTAGGAATAATATCAAATATTAAAGTTTTACTTTAAGATTTGAGCTGAAATAACATCAGAAATGGAACACCATTTATCCACAAATTCAGTGGATGAAATTGGGGGCAATTAATAAAGTTCTGACAATTAAATAGCGGGCTATTTATCTTTATTTTTCACTGCATCAGCCGGCATGGGCACGCGCGCACTAAAACCCCAAGTATCATTAAACTCAGCCCGCTTTTCGGTAAATTCAGGCTCTTGGGCAGGGGGCTTAATATGAGGAAGCGGTTTCTTCTTGGTCTTCTTGCCACCCTTATCCAATCTAGGGATTGAAACCTTTGATTTATTATATTGAATTAAAAGGTTATTCTCATCTGTGCAGATAACTAGCTCGTCCGTAGCGGGATAAGTGTTGGCTATTTTCAGAAGTTGCCGTCCATCGACTTCAATGCCTGCATCGAAAATACCAACAAATGCGACATCCATACCTTTCTTTTGAAAGGCAGCATCAGTGATTGTAATGCGGCCTTCCGTTTGCTCTTCAATGAGAAGAGGGAAGGGCGTCTTGCGCTTTTTATTTATTCGACCTGCTGAAAATTTCACAGCAGCGGCAAATTCACCTGCACTAACTTTGATAACAGAAGCCATAACATTATCCTTGTGTCTCTCGATGTTGGCTCAATACGTCGAGCAAAACGACCATAGCATAGGTGTCCTGCTTGCAATAGGCGCTTAAATCCTCCCATAAAGCATCCCAAAATGATGCATCCAGGTTCCCTGACATAAATGCGCCATACTGCCTCATTGCCTCTCCACCATGACTGATTTCAAGGCCGTCATAACTCAAATCCGTAAAAGCTGGCAATACAGCTTTAATCGAAGCAGAGCCTTTTTGGTTTGGGTGATAAAGCCATCTGCTTCTAAAAGGCACGAGCAAGTCTATGACGCGATCATTGATTGACTTTATGCTATCCGCATATTCAGGAAAATCTGCCGCAAGTTCATTATTACGGGCGATTTCAAAAGCCTGATTATAAACAATGATTGTTCCTTGCGTCCCGCAATCTTGAACAAGTTTTTCAACAAATGTCCTTCTGGGATCACTCTGTTTTTGATGCAGAAATTCTTTATGCTCAAGGGCAGAGGAGGGGGCTTGCTGAACATGAACCGAATATTGAAACGGTATTTGCTGAAAAGGCCGCGTCCCATCAAAAAGCGGAATTGCCGGCATGAGTGTTTCATAATCCAAAAAATAAAGCGGATACTGCAATTCACTTAAAAAGGCTCGAATATTATCGGTGTCCACCAACTCTTGCCCATTCAAATAACTCTCCAAATCAAGCGCTTTGTTGCCGGACGGCCAAACATCTCGTGGGAGCTTTTCTAAAGATAAGCCATAGAGTTTCGCAATCTCTTCTGCTTTGGGCTTTTGAAAGACATCATAAACAGAATAATCGGGTACATGCGCCCAAC
The DNA here is from genome assembly GCA_002687495.1 of Micavibrio sp. GTDB lineage: Bacteria > Pseudomonadota > Alphaproteobacteria > Micavibrionales > Micavibrionaceae > TMED27. Next base: position 14,098 of record NZAJ01000076.1, read on the forward strand.
AATAAGGCCGGTAATCACATTCAAATGGAGCAAAACACTTTGCCCCAATCGATATTTTCGGCTCTTCTTTTCGCTCAAGGACATAACCAAGCTGCCCTGAAACCGCTTCGGTTTCGGCCTGCTTGGCTAAACCATGAGGCGTAATATCCTCAAACTTAAAAATGCCCTTGGGATCAATCTTACCAATACGTATGTATGTATTATCAAGAAGCATCATTTGGCAGCTTCTAATCTTATACCCGGCCGCATGAAACACATGATACTGAAAGGCCATATCATCATAATGATAGTCTTTAACGCTTGTAGAGCCTTTTACCTCAATCAGATCCCACTCATCCGAGCCTTGAACACGTTTTAGTATATCAATTCTTGAATATCCGCCATCGATTGGATGCAACGCAGTTGCTTCGAAGATGATGTTTTCACCACGGTTGATATAGCTTTTGGTTGCTTCAACTGCGCCCTGAACATCCCAATATTCGTTCGTTATCTCAACACCGCCACTAAAATATTGCTTGGCCAACTCACCAATGGCCGAACCTGTATCAAACAACTCCTGCTTATCGGGCGTTATCTCTGGCGCCAAGTCCTTACGATGCCGATAAAGCCAGAGTGACTTTGGACATTGAAGACCCTTAAGAAATTGAGATTTTGATATTTTATGTGCGCTCATAAGGATCGTTCATTGTCTTGTTCTTAAAAATGCCGTATTTTCTCATTTATACATTCTTCTGGATAATGGGGAAATAGTGGAAACCGATATTTTAACAGTGAAAGAGCTTTCGGAATACCTAAAGCTCAATGAAAAGACTGCATACAGGTTAGCGGCTAAAGGCGAGATTCCAGGATTTAAAGTAGGGGGTAGTTGGCGCTTTGATAGGCGAGATATTGATAAGTGGATCCAACAGCAGAAATTAGCCAATTAGGGAATAAAATATGAACATCGCACAGATCGAAAAAAATCTTTCAGAACTGGTGAAAAACATTTCACCGGATGAATTTGTTTACGATCTTTTGCTGGCTTACGGCACACCCAAAACGACTGTCACACTTCTCAAAAAAGGCAATCGCAATCTTTCTAAAAAAGATGGTCAGATTATCCTTAAGCGCAAATTGTTCTTCCAAGAAACGCAGGAACAAGACCTGCATGGCCTAATTGATAGCCTAAAAAAAGATGATACTACCCACCGTCACGACCCACGCTTTATTGTGGTGACGGATTACAAAACATTATTAGCCATTGATACTAAGACAGATGACACGCTCGACATAAAGATAGAAGAGCTGAACAAGCACCCCTTCTTTTTCGGGCCCTGGGCAAAAATTGAAAAAAACACCCATTACAACGAGCAAGAAGCCGACGTCAAAGCCGCCGAGAAAATGGCGAAAATTTATGACGAAATCTTGCAGGGCAACGCGTTTGAAACAAAAGAAGATTTACACGGGCTAAACATCTTCCTCTCACGCCTGTTATTCTGCTTTTTTGCTGAAGATACTGGTATTTTCAAAGATAATGCCTTTACCAATGCCATCAGCTCACACACTCAAGAAGATGGCACTGACCTCGATGATTACCTTAACAAGCTGTTCGAGGTGCTGAATACCGCCGATCATTCGAAATTCCCTGATTACCTCTCAAAATTCCCATACGTGAACGGCGGCTTGTTCGGTGACAGATATTTTGCACCAAAATTCTCCCGCAAAGCACGCCGCATGATTATTGAATGTGGTGAGCTGGACTGGGCTACAATCAACCCTGATATTTTTGGCTCAATGTTCCAAGCAGTGGTTCATAAAGACCAGCGCAGCAGTATGGGACAGCATTACACCTCCGTGCCGAATATCATGAAGGTGATTGAGCCGCTTTTCCTAAACGAGCTACGTGAAGAGTTTGATAAACATTACGACAATCAGAAAAAACTGGAACAGCTTCTTGCCCGTCTTGAAAAGCTTCGCATTTTTGACCCCGCTTGTGGATCGGGCAACTTCCTGATTATTGCGTATAAAGAAATCCGCGAACTGGAAATGGAGATCTTCCAACGCATTCAGGAAATCACGGATAACCCATCACTGCCGTTCTCACGCATTCAGCTTTCCCAATTTTACGGGATTGAGCTGGATGATTTTGCGCATGAGGTTGCCATTCTGTCCTTGTGGCTTGCTGAACACCAAATGAACGTGAAGTTTGAAGAAGTTTTTGGCCAAACCAATCCGACATTGCCATTAAAAGAAGGTGGCAATATCGTGTGTGGGAACGCCACCCGCATCCCTTGGGAAGATGTTTGTCCGAAAGATAAAAATGCCGAGATTTATATTTTGGGGAATCCTCCTTATTTCGGAGCAAAAGAACTTTTACCTGATCAAAAAGAAGATATGAATATAGTTCTCAGTGATCTAGGGAATGCTAAGCGGTTAGATTATATAGGTTGTTGGTTTAAAAAAGCCGCTGATTATACAGCCGAAAGCTTTGCAAAATATGCCTTTGTGTCTACAGATTCTATATCTCAAGGTGAACAAGTAAGCTTAATTTGGCCGTATATTTTTTCAAAAAAACTAGAGATATTTTTTGCGTATCAACCCTTTAAATGGACTAATAACGCAAAGAATCAAGCAGGTGTAACTGTGGTTATAATTGGTATTAGAAATGTATCAAATGATCCTAAATTTATTTGGTCAAATGATGTATACAAAAAATCCAACAATATTAGCCCATATTTAATAGATGCAAGCCCTGTTTATATGCAGCAAAGGAATGATCCCTTATCTAGCTTGCCTAAAATGATCTTGGGCAGTAGCGGATTTGATGGCGGACATTTACTATTAAGTCCTGATGAAAAAAATGACTTCATTTCTAAAGATTCTCGTGCAGAAAAATATATAAGACGATTTATGAGTGGCAGTGATTTTTTGAAAGGAACTGAAAGATACTGTCTATGGATTAATGATAATGATATTGCAGATGCCCAAAAAATCAGCGACATTGCAAATAGATTAGATGCTTGTAAGAAATTTAGACTCTCGGGTGGACGTGACGCAAAAAAAGCAGCAGCCGTTCCTCACCGATTTTTTTATAGAA
>NZAJ01000077.1 GCA_002687495.1 Micavibrio sp.
ATTTTTTTTGATTTAAAATAAGTAAGTCTTTGTTCTTATTGCACTAAATTTTATAATATCTGCGAGTGAGTGTTGTGGTGAATTTATCCCCCATATTAGAGCTGTTTGGGGGTAGTTTTGTGTACAAATAAATTTTGCTTATAAATTACAATCTCTTGAAAAATACAGTGGCTATTATAGCTTTATCACAATCATTGCGTGTATTGTGTTTGAGGTAGAATCTTAGCCCCTATATATAGTGGTTCGATTCTATAAATGATTCTTTTTTATGGATATTGTTATTCTTTATGATTGTGGTTATTCTTTAGGATATGAAAAAACTTATAGTTTATACGGATCTTGATGGCACATTATTAGATCATCATGATTATAGCTTTGAACCGGTTTTGCCAGTCATGGATAGATTAAAGGCTTTAGATGCTAAGGTGATGGCGGTGACGAGTAAAACTGTGGCGGAGTTGGAGGCGATGGATTTACCTTTTCCTGCGCCCTCGCCAAGCATTACTGAGAACGGGATGGTGCGTATAGATTTTGAGGGGCGCTGTTATGTGGCTCAGCATTATGAAGATATAATTGCTTTTATTGAAAATCTTCCAAGTCAGTACCGCCAGTATTTTATTGGATTTAATGATATGTCGGTTGCGGAGGTTGTACAGCATACTGGCTTAGAAGAGGCTGCGGCTATGCTGGCTAAAAAACGTATAGGGAGTGAGCCGTTTTTATGGCAGGGCGATGAAACTGCATTGGTCGCTTTGAGGGATTTAGCACAGAGTAGCGGCTTTAGAATAACGCAAGGTGGGCGCTTTTATCATTTGATGGGACAAGGTGATAAAGGGGAAGCGATTAAAGAGATGAGTAAAGATTATGCGTCTTTATATAAAGAGCATCATATTGTGAGTGTAGCTTTGGGAGATGGGCCGAATGATGCTCAGATGTTAGGGGTTGTTGATTATGGGGTTAAAATACCTAATAGTAGTGGTCACGATTTTGAAGTTCTCAATCCAGCAGGCAGCGTAATAAACGCTCCAGAAGCGGGGCCTCGGGGATGGGCGGCGGCGATGAGTGATCTTTTAGATCAATTGGAATTACAATTATAATATTAAAAAGGACAGGGTTACATTAATGGCTGATTTTCATCAAAACGGAATAGTTTCTACTCTTCATAATTTGTCAGATAGACCGGTTGAAGAGCTTGATGCGTGTTTGAAAGAGTATTCTAAGAGTAATCCAATGACATTGGTTTTGCCTTCGCTATATTCAGAGCTAGAGGGCTCGGCGTTGAAACATATTGTTGATGAGCTAAAGCAGGTTTCTTATTTAAATAATATTGTTATTGGTTTGGATCAGGCAGATCGTAAGCAGTTTGAGCATGCTTTATCTTATTTTTCAGAACTGCCGCAACAGCATTCTGTACTTTGGAATGATGGGCCGCGTTTGCGTGCAGTGGATGAGAAGATTTCTGAACAAGGTTTAGCGCCTATTGCGCCGGGTAAAGGGCGTAATGTTTGGTATTGTTTTGGTTATGTTATGGCGGCTTGTCAGGATACTAAGGTTGTCGGTTTGCATGATTGTGACATCATTACATATGATCAGACATTATTAGCGCGTCTATTCTATCCGGTCGCTAATCCTTATTTCAGCTATATTTTCTCTAAAGGCTATTATGCGCGCGTTGCTGAAGGGAAGATGAATGGCCGCGTGATGCGCTTGCTTGTAACACCGCTTATTCAAGCTCTTAAAAAAGTTTATGGCGATGACCCATATTTGGATTACCTAGCGGCGTTTCGTTATCCGCTGGCGGGTGAGTTCGCGATGGATATTGACGTGATCTCTGATCTACGTATTCCTAATGATTGGGGATTGGAAATTGGGATACTCTCTGAAATTCGTAGGAACTATTCTCCAAATATGATTTGTCAGGTTGAGTTGGCAGATACATATGATCATAAGCATCAGGATGTTTCTGAAGAGGATAAGAATAAAGGCCTTTATAAGATGAGTGTCGATATCATCGTTTCAATTTTCAGAAAGCTAGCTGCGGATGGTAAGTTGGTTTCTGAAGAGCATTTGCGTGCGATCAAGGCAACATATTTGCGCGGGGCGATGGATCTTGTTGAGATGTATGAGCATGATGCGACGCTGAATGGCCTGGCTTATAATGTGCATTTAGAAGAAAAAACAGTGGAGCTATTTGCGGCTAATATTATTGAGGGCGGGCGTGATTTTATAGCTAACCCGACGAAGGCACCATTTGTGCCGCGCTGGAACCGTGTGCGTTATGCTGTGCCTGATGTGTTGGAGCGCTTGGAAGAAGCGGTGCGCCTTGATTATGAAGAGATGATGGGTGCGGGTAAATCTTAAGCTCTAAAACACAATGCTGTTTATTGATTGGTGATCCACATTGTTTGGTAAGGCGCGATGATTAGGTCGTGATCTCTGTGCTTAAAGACTTGTCCTGTTAGGAGGTCTTTCCATTCAACGCCTGAGAACATGTTTAAGTGGTGGAGTGAAAGCTCTTTATCTTCGTTTGTTAGATTGGTGATGCAAAATAAATCTTGCTGACGATCTAAGCTTTGGCGCCAGAAACCGAAGAAGCCTTCAGGAAGATGAAGTGTGAATTGTGTTGCGTTAGGATGAAATGCGGGCTGGTTTATACGAATGCTGATGAGCCTTTTGATCTCATTTAAAATATAGTTTTTATCTGATTTAGGGTTTTCAAGCTCAGCTGTTAAATCCTCATATCTATATTGGTGGCGATTTATTGAGCGCTTATGGCCAGTTTTTTTGAATAGCTCATAATCATTTTCAGTTGAAAGCATCGAGTGAATATAAAAAGCGGGTACGCCTTCTAAGGCCATCATGATTGTTTGTGCGGCAATGAAGCGTTCTTTTTGTAGCTGATCTTGACCGTCTAATGTTCCTTTAAGTGCATCATAGAGAGAGATGTTCATCTCATATGGTTTTTCTTGACCGTTTTCACCTGTGCGCATGCTGATTTCGCCGCCGAAGCTTTTTATGGTTTCGAGCATGGCGTTAAACTCATCATCTTGTAATAGGCCAGCGGCAGGGCGTAGGCCAACACCATCATGGCCTGCAACAAAGTTTAAATATGCGCATCCATCTTGCGTTGGAGGGAGTTCCATCAGCCATTTTTTAAGGTGAAATTCATGTCCACTTAAAAGGGCGTGAATAAGCAGGGGCGGCAAACTGAAATTATAGATCAGATGCGCTTCATTTTGGTTGCCGAAATATGACAGATTTTCATGGTTAGGGACATTGGTTTCTGTGATGATGAGAACATCTTCTTCGTAGAAATCGATGAGGGTTCTGAGAAGGCGTATGATTTCATGAGTTTGCGGCAAGTGTATGCAGTCTGTGCCGATTTCTTTCCAAAGAAAAGCAACTGCGTCCATTCTGAAGATACGTACATTATTATTCAAATAAACGCGCATAATATCTATGAAGGTAAGAAGGACTTCAGGCTCTTCGAAATTCAGGTCAATTTGATCGGGGCCAAATGTGCACCATAGATATTTTGTGCCTTCATCTGTTTCAAACGGTGTGAGCAGAGCTGACGGTCTAGGGCGTACAACATTAGAGAGGTCATCTTCTAAGCTAGCCGTAACAAAGAAGTTTTTATATGTGCTTTCGCCTTTGAGGAATTTCTCAAACCACTCACTTTTAGATGAAGCGTGATTGATAACGAGATCTGCCATGAGGTGATAATCATTGCCGATCGCTTGGATGTTTTCCCATGTGCCTAAATCGTCACGCACTTTGTAATAGTCTTTTACAGCAAAGCCGTCATCAGAGCTGAAGGGGAAGAATGGCAGTATATGCACGCTATTAATGATGTTTTTTAAGTGCGTGTTTAAAAAGTTATGAAGTGTTTTAAGGGGCTGCTCATTATCTTTTATGATGGTGTCGCCATAGGTGATGAGCATGGTACTTTTTTCTGACCAAGCGCCGCTCCCCGGCAGGTGAGTTTCTTTCGCCTTTTTACCAGCTGAAATGGGCCAGAAGCGATCAATGACTTTATCAGCTAACTCATCCTGATTGGCATCTGGATAGATGATGTTGAGGTGGCGGATGAGTTTTTCTTTAATTTTTATATTAGAGGTCATTACTTTATTATAGGCGTTATAAAAACGCTTATCAATCATGATTGAGGAAGGAGGATGAAGGCTCTGTAGTCATTTACATTTGTGTAGGTTGGGCCTGTTTTTATAAGTGCGTCTATGGATTTGAAAAAATGATATGCATCATTATTGTTTAAGTATTCTTCAGCATCTAGGTTTTGTTTTTGTGCAGATCTAATCGTTTCGGGCGTTATGAATGCGCCTGCGTTATCGCCTGTGCCGTCTGTCCCATCAGTATCACACGCTATCCCATAAACGGGTAGGTTATGCTTATCTAGAAGAAGTGCGGCTTGTAACATGAATTGTGTGTTTGGCCCGCCGAGACCATCGCCTTTGATTTTGACTGTTGTTTCACCGCCTGAAATTAAGATGAGGGGTTTATCTTTAGGGGCTGTGATTTTTGAGCTGCCATTATATATGCTGCAAATGATCTTTGTATGTTTTGCGGCGCATTCGTTTGTATCGCCTTGCATTTCACTATCGAGCAGTTCGACATCTAGCCCCTCACTTTCAAAGAAAGATTGAGCAGCGTTGAGTGACTTTATTGGGGTGGCTATGAGCTGGTATGATTTGTTTTTGAATATTGTATTATTCGGTTTAGGTGTTTCGTTCTTTGAGTTTTTAAGTGCGTCTATAACGGCGCTGGGTGCGTTGATGTTGTGTTTTTTAATGATTGTAAGCGCATCACTCAAAGTGCTTGGGTCGGGGACGGTGGCGCCAGACGCTATGATAGATGGGTCATCACCTGTTACATCTGAAATGGCAAGCGTGTCGAAAGGTGTGTTTGGTGCGTAGCTTGCTAGCTTGCCGCCAAGAGCTTTGTTCACATGTTTGCGAATAACGTTAATGTCTTGGATGGGGGCGCCAGATTTTAAAAGCTCTCTATTAAGGCTTTGTAGCTCTTTAAAGTTTATGCCATCAATTGGTGCACTTAAGAGCGCTGAGCCGCCACCAGAGATGAGGCAGATTATGTGATCTTTGTCTGTGGCTGATTGTAAAAGAGATGTTATTTTCTCAACGGCGCGTACACCTGCTTTATCTGGAATAGGGTGGGATGCCTCTAAAATGTCTATATGTTTGGTGGGCTTGCTGTGGCCATATCGCGTCACGATGATGCCTTCTAAGGCGCCATGATAATGCTGTTCAAAGGCTGAAGCCATATCTGCAGAGGCCTTGCCTGCACCAATGACTATTAGTCGGCCTTTAGGTTTTTGAGGGATGAAGTCTTTTATAACATGTTGTGCTCTGGCTGCTTCGTAGGCGATGGTGAAGCTGTCTTTTAAGAGCTTTATATATTCACTCATGTAAGAAAGAGTATCACAGAGCGGTTATGTGAGCTATAGGGAGTTTTATTTTTATAATTTTGATTTGAGCCTTCTTGCTATAAGGAAATATAGGCGCGATGGCATTGTTTTTAAAATTTTCATCATGAGGGTGAATTTCATGGGGAAGTGAATTTCAAATTTATTGCTGCAAAGACCTTTATGAATATATTGCGCGGCTTTTTCAGATGAAATTATCATGGGCATTGTGAATTTATTTTTGTCTGTGAGTGGTGTTTTGACAAAGCCAGGGCAGATAAGTTTTACATCTATATTTTTGGCTTCATTATCAATTTTCAAGCTTTCGGCAAGGCTAATAAGGGCGGCTTTTGTTGCGCAATAAGGCTGGCCTGAGGGTAAGCCGCGATAGCCTGCAACGGATGCGCACAAAACTATTTGCCCTGTTTGGCGCTGTTCAAATACTGGCGTTATTGCTTCGAGCATATTAAAGGCGCCGATTAAATTAACATCGATCATGGTTTTTATGACGTCTATGGGTTTGTGTCCACCATCATGCTCTGTATATGAAGCTGCCATAAATATTGCGCTGTCTATATGCGGGAGATTTTTAAGGATTTCCTCTTTTGCTTTTAGAGTTTGTGAGCAATCGCTTATATCAAAGGGAATAGTAATATGAGATGAGCCTGTTAGCTCATCTTTTAGCTGCATTAGTAAAGCTTCGCGGCGGGCAGAGAGCGCAATAATGGCACCATGATTTGCAAGCTCTTTGGCAAGACTTGCGCCAATGCCACTGCTCGCGCCTATGATCCAAATATATTTGCCTTTAACATCTTGCATGGTTTGTCTTTGCCAATATTTTTACTTGGCTAGTAGGATAAGGCAGATAGGCTTTAGAAAGCAATGCGTATGTTCCATGGATCATGGATGAGTGCTTTATCATTTTCTTTTGTGATTTCGATATTGTTCGATCTAATGCGGTTGATTAATCCTGATTTGAGAACTTCATCTTTTATATTGAGTGTAAATTCTTTTAAGCCTGTTGAGTTTAAAGCTTTAGTTGAGGCGCCATTGGAGTTCCATATATTGGTGGCTATATGGTGGTGATATTTACCTGCTCCAAAAAATAGGCTTCCAGGATATGTTTCTTGTAGATTTAAGCCCAGTATTTCTTGGTAGAAATTTTGTGCACTATTTAGTTTGCCAACTTGTAAATGGATATGGCCTATACGTGTTCCTGTTGGCATACCGCTCCAAGTGAAGTTGGGTGGTAGCTCTTTTAATATGCCTTCGATATCCATGGGTAGCGTGTCCATGACAACGCCGTCTTTATCGTAAGGCCATTGATCATGTGGGCGATCAACATAAATTTCAATCCCATTTCCTTCTGGGTCATTTAGGTATAAAGCTTCACTGACAAGGTGATCAGATGCGCCGCTTACGGGATAACGATTTTTTATAAGGTGGTCGAGTACTTTTGCAAGATCCAGGCGTGAAGGCACAAGATAGGCTGTGTGAAATAACCCCGCAGCTTTGGGTGTTGTTTTTTGTGCGCTGGAGATGTGTTCTAAATATAGGAGTGCGACATCGTCTACGCCTAGGATATGCAAGTTCGCTTCTTTTTTGAGGAGCGTTAATCCTATGACTTTTTGATAGTAATTTGAAACCATATCCAAATCTTTAACAACGAGTTGATAAGAGCTGATATGTAATGGTTCAATATGAGAGAGAAGCTGCGGGGTTGTCATTGCTTAAGCCTTTTTAAATCTCTTGGCAGTTTCAGCTAAACGTTTGCCGAAATATTCTGCACTGAGCAGGTCACCTGAAGGAGGCGTTATATCTGCTGGTGCATTTTCTGTTTGACCCATTAGACCCAAGAATGCGCCCATGCGATTCATCACATCTTCTTTACCTGGTTCGCCGTCAGGTGATTGATTAAGCTCATCGAATCCTGCCCAGATCATGCCGTGCTGCATTGCAAAGATATTGATTTGCATGAGAGCGTTTAGCTTATCGCCACTTAAACTATGTGAGAGTGTAAAACCACCTGCTAGTTTATCTTTCCATTGGCGTTTAGCAAAAAGAGGTGATGTTTTTTCCATGAAGTTTTTCATGACAGCGCTGACTGAGCCCATATAGGTAGGAGAGCCGAAAATTATTGCATCTGCATCATTTGCGGCGCTAAAATCTTCGTTACCGTCTTCTAGCTTTAGTATGAGTGTTTCCACACCATCTACTGAAGCTGCTCCTTTTTTAACATGATGCGCCATTTTTTCGGTATGGCCGTAACCGCTGTGATAAATAATTGCTAGTTTTGTCATGGTCTACTCCTTTAATGTTCTAGCTGTTAGGAAGTTCTATAATTAAAATCTCACTTGGCTCTATGGCTTTAATGTTGAGATTTATAGGCTCGTCAATTTGTGCGCCATCACCTTTTTTAAGTGTTTGACCGTTGATGCTCATGACGCCATCTGATGTCAAAATATAAGCAGGCTTTTTTAAGTAATGTTTTATTAAAGTGCCTGTATTGAGACGGCCTACGTAAATTTGAGCGTCTTGATGTATGAAGAGTACGTTATCTTCTTTATTGCCTGAGACAACAAGATTGAGCGCATCTGTTACAGGTTCTTTAGGGAAGTTCATTTGCCCCCATTGTGGCTGTACATCTTGTTTATTGGGCTCAATCCATATTTGGTAAAGCGTTGTTTTTTCATCTTCTAAATTATATTCTGAGTGAGTAACGCCACTTCCCGCGCTCATGACCTGTACGTCTCCGGCTTCAGTGCGGCCTTTATTGCCCTGGCTGTCCTCATGTGAAATGGCGCCAGAGCGTACATAGGTGATGATCTCCATATTATTATGGGGGTGCGGTGGAAATCCTTTGTGGGCAGATATGATGTCATCATTAATGACGCGAAGTTTGCCAAAGCCCATGCGCGAAGGATTGTAATAATTCGAAAAGCTGAAGTGGTAGCGTGCTTTTAGCCAGCCAAATTCACCTTGTCCAAGTTCGCTATAGGGAATGATGTTGATCATAATCTGCCTCCTCAAAAGATTTGTTTTTATAGATTTGCTTCACTTTCAATTTCGATAGCTATCTCATCACCTAGATTAGGAAGGTATGTAGTGATGCCGAAATCAGAGCGTTTGATTGTTGTGCTCGCTGTGATACCTGCTGTTTGTTTTTTGAACATATTTTCAGCGAGTTTATTGAGCGTTACATCTAATGTGACAGGCTTTGTAACGCCGTGTAGTGTAAGGTTGCCTTCAACGGTTGCTGTTTTCTCACCAGTAAGTGTTACTTTTGTGCTTGTGAATTTTGCTGTTGGGTGGTTCGCAACATCAAAGAAGTCCGCAGTCTTTAGATGTTCATCGAGTTTTTCAACGCCTGTGTTGATTTGGTTGATCGGAATAATAACTTCTACGCTGCTATTTTCAGGGTTTTGCTCATCCAGCGCTACATGGCCTTCAACATCCATGAATTTGCCTGATGGTTTTGAAAAACCGAAATGGTCTATATGCCATGTGATTGCCGTGTGTGATGCGTCAAGTGTGTATGTCTGCGCTTCTGCATGTGCAGCTGACATGCCGCTTAGTAGGATTGCAGATGAAAGAGCTGCAGTTGTGAGTGTCTTTAGTGAGTATTTAGTCATTTAATGGCTCCATTTGAATTAATTTGAACTTATGTTTAATCATATAATGCTTGATATTAATTTGATAATGTGTTCATTTGTTACAATACTTATTCCATTTGGTTGATAATGTGATTTATGGATTTTTTAGGGCGCGTTAATATATTTACCGAAGTTGCTAAGTGTCAGAGCTTTAGTGGTGCTGCAAAAGCTCTGGGAATTACAAGCTCGGCTGTATCCAAACAGGTTCAGAATTTAGAGTATGAGTTACAGGTTAAGCTTTTTAACCGCACGACGAGAAAAGTCTCTCTGACTGAGGAGGGGGATCTGTTTTATAAACGTGCTCGAAGTGCTTTGGAGAGTTTGTCTGAAGCCCGCGAAGAGCTTAATGATTTACATTCTACACCTAAAGGGAGCTTGCGTGTTAGTTTGCCTTTGTCTTTGGGCTTGCAATATTTGAAAGCACCGATTGCGGCTTTTGCACGTGATTATCCTGATGTGCATATGGATGTGTATTTTGAAGATCGTAAGGTTAATGTTGCTGAAGAAGAGGTTGATATCGCTTTTAGGATCGGGGTTTTGAAAGATACAAGCTTAATTGCGAAAAAGATTGTTTCAATTCCGATTGAGCTTTTTACCAGCCCTTTATATTTAAAAGATAAGCCGCTTATAAAAACGCCAGATGATCTTAAAGAGCATAATGTTTTTGAGTATACCCGTAGCCCAGAAGCGCATAGCTGGAAGTATATTGATGATATGGGCGTTGAGGGAGCTGTTGCGCTGAAGAGTAGTTTTTCATGTGATAATGTTGAAATGATGAAAGAGGCCGCTTTAGCGGGTATAGGCGTATTCATAGCGCCGAGAATTTTTGTGAAGCAGGAGCTAGCACAAGGCCAGCTTGTTCGTGTTCTAGAAAAATATCATACGATCCCTGAGCGAAATTTATATGCACTCTTTCCGCCTAATCAGTATATTAGCAGGCGTACGCGTATGTTTATTGATTATATACAGCAATATTGTTTGGATAATTTAAGGCCGTTTTAAACGTGGTTTTCGAATATGCCGTTTTGTGTATTGTCTATGATGAATAAGGTTAAGTGCTCATTGTCCTTAATGGTTCCAGTGCTCATTCCTTCATGGCGTTTTTTTGATGAGATTGCTCCATCGCCGCGCATTGAATTTTCATTTCTTGATGATAGTGCGGGTGAGCCTAATTGGGAGGTTTTTACGGCTAGTGTGGAACGCGTTTCATTGCTGCAAGGCTTAAAACGCATGTTTTATAATGGGCGCTGGAATGAAGGTTTGTTCATGGTTAGCTGTGCGGAGAGGCTTATGAATGCTCCAACGCAACATAGTGAAGATGAAATATATTCGCGCTTAATTCGTAACTATTCTCATAAGCCGCATGCAAAATATATCAAATTTAGGCTCGTATTTTTATATAGAGACGAACACGGCGATCTTGCACGCTATATGGCGTATGATGCGAAACCTCGCGCTATTGAGGGAGAGCTTTTATGAGTTTTGAGCTGGCTGTACGTCTTAGCGAGATCGCTTTAGGGTTTTTGTTTTTGCTGCAAATGGGTGAGCATCTGCGTAGTGCATCTTATGAGCGTCTTCTTTTTATTTGGCGCGGTGTGATGGCTGTGTTTCTTGTAACTGGCTTCATGCTTTCCTTTGTTTATGTGTCACTGATTATGAATGCGTTATTTATACTCTATCGTTTTCAAGGGCCCTATAATGGCGGAAGTGACCGGATGAGTTTATTGCTGTTATGCTGCTTAGCGTTTGCGCATTATTTACCAGAGCAATATATGAAGGAGATGGCGCTTGGCTATCTCGCTTTACAACTTATTCTTTCTTATTTTATTGCGGGCTATGTGAAGGTGGTGAACTCTGAATGGCGAAGGGGTAGAGCATTGCAAGATGTGTTTTTGTTTTCCGCCTATCCCGTGAGTGAGGCTGCGCGCCGCTGGGCAGATAAGCCTTATTTGCTTTTAGTGATGTCCTGGTCTGTTATGCTCTTAGAGCTGCTATTTCCTATATTTGTGTTTAATGCCTATATGCTCTATGCAGCTTTGTTTTTGACAGGGCTATTTCATTTAGCAAATGCATGTCTATTTGGGCTTAATCGTTTTTTCTGGGCGTGGATAGCGGCTTATCCCATTTTAATTTGGTTTTCTTCGCAATTTTTAGGTACGTAAATTTAATGGACGTTGATTTAGTTTATTTAGTGTTTTTGTTACTTGGCTTAGGGGCTGTTGGTGGTTTTTTGGCCGGGCTTTTGGGGATAGGGGGCGGCGCTATTTTTGTGCCAGGGCTTTATTATATTTTTGCACATTCTGGATATGAGCAGCATGCGATGCATATCGCAGTGGGAACGTCTTTGTTGACGATTGTGCTTACTGGGACTTCTTCAGCTTATGCGCATTATAAGAAGGGCGCTATTGATCTAGAGCTCTTAAAGGGGTTTTTGCCTGGCGTTGTGATCGGTGTATCCTTAGGCTCTTTTTTCGCTGGGATTGTGAGTACGTTATTTTTAAAGTCTATTTTTGCGATTTCTCAATTAAGTTTTGGAAGCTATATGCTGATACGAGGGCATAAAACACATTTATTTAATGCGATGCCAAAGCAGCCTTATTTCAGTTTGATATCACTTCTTAACTCGTGTCTTGCCTCTATGATGGGGGTCGGGGGCGGCGTGCAGAATATCTTGTTTATGAGTATCTGTAATGTGCCTATTCATAGGGCTATTGCTACGGCTGCAGCTATTGGGCCATTTATTGCGATGATTGGGGCGTGTGGTTTTTTATATATTGGTCTTGATGCGCTAGGACTTCCACCTATGAGCATCGGTTATATTAATTTAGCGGCTTTTTCTGTTCTTATTATTAGCGGCGTTATTTTTGCGCCACTTGGTGCTCATGTTGCGCATAAACTTCCAGTGCCGAAGTTAAAGAGGTTCTTTTCAATCTTTATGCTTTTAATTGCAGCAAAGATGCTCAGTGAGATTTATTTTTAGCTCTAGGTTTTTGTTTGCTCTCATCAAGGTGTTGGCTTGATGTTTATTTGTTTCGCCTTACATGAATATGAATGAATTGAAGCTGTATGCCTTAAAAGGACAATAAATATGAAATTATATGTGTATGAGCACTGCCCGTATTGTGTGCGGGCGCGCATGATCTTTGGCGTAAAAAATATTGATTTTGAATTAGGGATTATTATGGAGGCCGATATTGAAACGCCGACAAAAATGATCGGCAAGAAGATGGTGCCTATTTTGCAAAAAGATGATGGGTCTTATATGGGGGAGAGCCTTGATATTGTGCATTATGTTGATCAGCTTGATAAACCGATCTTAACGGCGGATGCTGATAATAAGATATCTCAATGGGAGCAAGAATATGGCTCTGTCATTTTTAAATTAGCAGTGCCACGCTTTACTAAGGCTGATTTCAAAGAGCTTGAGACAGCTGAAGCGCGTGAGTATTTTTACGCGCGTGAGGAAAAATCCTTCGGTGATTTAGAAGCTCTTATAAATATGAGTGATGACTTTATTCAGCAGCTCGAACCTGGTTTAGATGTACTAGCGCCTTTGGTTAAAGAACGTGCACGATCTGATTTTGAGATTAGTGATATTACTTTATGGCCGATCTTATACTCTTTAAGTATTGTGAAGGGTGTAAATTTCCCTCAAGATGTTAAGGATTATATGGAGCGTGTGAGCGGCATATCTAATGTTCCATTACTTTTCGATAAAGTCATTTAGGAGGGGTTATGAGAGAAGTTGAAAGCTACGGTTTAGTATCACGTATCAATCATTGGAGTGTTGGGCTTACCTTCATTGTTTTGATTGGCTATGGTTTTTTTATAGCGAATTATAAATTTGAGCCAGGAACTAAAGGAGATTTTATGATGTATCATAAATCTCTTGGCGTTTTGTTTCTGGCGCTAGTTGTGTGGCGTATTTTATGGAGAGTGGTTAAAGGTTTCCCGCGTGAAGTTTCTGCATTGAAACTTTGGGAATTGATACTCGCGCGTGCAACACACTTTTTACTGTTATTAGCGCTTTTGGTTATGCCGATTAGTGGCGTTGTGATGAATATCTTTAGTGGGCGTGATCTGGCAGTTTTTGATTGGTTTGTTATCCCTGCGCAAGAACGTATTGAAGGGCTGCCACAATTTGCAGGTATGATGCATCACAATGCCCCATACGTTATTTGTGCTCTAATCGTATTGCATATTTTCGCAGCTCTTAAACATCATGTTATTGATAAAGATAAGACGCTTGTTCGTATGCTCACGGGTAAATTTTAAAAGTTGAATAAATAAAAGCCCCGCTTATATAGGGCGAGGGTTTTGAATTTTCTATGAGCGGCTTATTTTAAGCTGCTCTTTTTTTATTTGGGCGCGAATTTGGACGCTTAGCAGATTTTGCGCCTGCTGGTTTAAAACCTGAAGGCTTTTTGCCTGCTTTATTAGTTGGCTTGCCGTCACGTCTTTCTTGCTTAAAGTTATTTTTCTTCTCGCTGCGATTGTCGTTACGGTTATCTCTGTTTTTGTCTGAGCGATTTTCGTCTGAACGCTTATCAAAATTCTTTGCCTTATTAGGGCCGCGATCTTTTTTGCGAAGTGGTTGCTCGCCATTTGCAGCATGATCTCTATCTCTGCGCGGTTTTTTCTCAAAGCTTTTACCTTTTGAACCGAATTTAGGCTTGTCTGAACGTTCATGGCGCTCTGGCTGTGAAGAGTTGAACTCTCTGTTCTTTTTAGGGCGCTTATCGTTTCTGTTTTCGCTACGTGAGTCTGGACGATCTTGGCGCTCAGGACGTGGCTTACGTTCTTTACGTTCAAAATCGTTTCTCGATGCGTTGTTACGCTTTCTTTGTGGTTTTTTCTTAAAGCCTCGACGCTCTTCACCACGATCATTTGCAGCTTCAGGGTTAAGGAGGCGTTCAATTGCATGCCACTTTCTTCCCTCTTGGTTTGAAACGAAACTAATCGCAGATCCTTCAGCGCCTGCACGGGCTGTACGGCCCATGCGGTGGATGAAGTCTTCAGCTACTTGTGGAAGATCAAAATTGATGACGTGTTCGATATGTGGGACATCTAGGCCACGCGCTGCAATGTCTGTCGCAATGAGGATGCGGAAATTCATCTTACGGAAGTTCTGCATAACCTTATCACGTTTGTTTTGACGAAGATCACCGTGTAGAGCTTCTGAAGTGAAGCCGTCTTTGCGTAAATTTGTTGCCATTTTATCCGCACCAAATTTTGTTTTTACAAAGACGATTACTGAACCTTCTCGCTCTTGAAGCTGATTGAGGAGCTCTGGATATTTTTTACTTTGTTCAATGCGGATCACTTCTTGTTTAATGTTCTTTGCGATCGTGTTGACCTCACCTACAGAAACACGCTTAGGTGCGCTCATGTATTTTTCTGACATTTTGAGGATGTTTTGCGGCAATGTTGCAGAGAACATTAGCGTTTGGCGTTGCTCAGGCATATAGCTGAAAATTGTTTCAAGTTGGTCTGTGAAGCCCATATCTAGCATGCGGTCTGTCTCATCAAGAACGAGGAAACGTGCATTATCAAGGTCAAGTGTGCCACGATCTAGGTGGTCATTGATACGGCCAGGTGTGCCTACAATCAGGCGAGGGCGGTTATTTAGCTGCTTTAGCTGTTTTGGCATCGGCTCACCGCCAATGATGAAAGCTGTTTTAATCGGGCTTTTAGGGCCGATAAGCTTGTGCATGATGTCCATGATCTGTTTACCAAGCTCACGTGTTGGTGTCAGAACAAGGCCTGTGCATGTTGGGTCTGCAAGGAGTTTTTCAACAAGTGGGATGGCAAAGGCTGCTGTTTTACCAGTACCAGTTTGCGCTGTGCCCATAATGTCGTGACCTTCGATTGCGAGTGGAATAGCTTGCGCTTGGATAGGCGTAGGCTGAGAATATTCCATATATGCTAGGGATTTCTGGAGAGTAGGGTGCAAGTTTAATTCATCAAAATTGTTCATTTTGCTGTCCTTTTGTAAAGTTCTTTAATGTGCTTGGCAGCCTCATTGCTTACCAAGTGCAGTATTTCGTTCGATATTTGAAAGACTGTTCGATAAAACTGAACTTTACGAGGACATTCGTGAATTTCCGGCTCACACGTCTTATTAATCTATAAGACACCTACAAAAGCTCTAAGCTTATAAAAAGCGTATCATCGTCAAACGACAGGCGCTTATATGACAGCTTCTTGCTGAAAGGTCAAGAAAATACGTAAAACCTTATCGCTTTAAGCTTTTATGCTTCTATGATATTTTAAAATGAGTGATGCTGGAGGTGTTATGGCGCAAGGGTTAAAGAATAAAACTATTTTTATAACTGGGGGTAGTCGTGGTATTGGCTTGGCTATTGCTAAGCGTGCAGCAATAGATGGTGCGAATATTGTTGTTGCTGCTAAAACAGATCAGCCCCATCCAACGTTACCTGGAACTATTCATAGTGCAGCTGAGGAAATTGAAGAAGCTGGTGGGCAGTGCTTGGCTTTGAAAATGGATATTCGTGATGAAGCGCAAGTAGAGCAAGCTATGGATCAAGCGGCTGAGCATTTCGGCGGTATAGATGTTTTGATTAATAATGCGAGTGCAATATATCTTGC
Organism: Micavibrio sp.; assembly: GCA_002687495.1. Classification (GTDB taxonomy): domain Bacteria; phylum Pseudomonadota; class Alphaproteobacteria; order Micavibrionales; family Micavibrionaceae; genus TMED27. The sequence continues at coordinate 15,703 of NZAJ01000077.1, forward strand.
TGATACTTTATCTACACCCATGAAACGCTATGATCTTATGCAGCAAGTCAATGTGCGGGGTACTTTTTTGGCCTCTCAAAAAGCTCTTCCCTATTTGAAAAAAGCAGATAACCCGCATATTCTCACTTTATCTCCGCCCATAGATATGAATGCTAAGTGGTTTAAGGGGCATTGTGCTTACACAATGTCTAAATATGGGATGAGTATGTGTATGCTGGGTATGGCTGATGAGTTTAAAGATGATGGCATAGCTTGTAACTCTTTATGGCCTAGAACACTTATATATACGGCGGCTATGAAGATGGTCGGGGATATAAAACCTGAAAATTGTCGAGATGAGCGGATTGTTGCTGATGCGGCTTATGAGATATTGGTTCGTGATAGTAAAGCTTTTACAGGACAGTTTTTGATTGATGAGGATGTGCTTAAAGAGGCGGGGAATAGTGATTTTTCTCAGTATAATTTGGGCGCTGAGGATGATTTAATTATTGATCTGTTTCTAGAGCCATAGTGCTCTCACAACACAATCGTATTAGCGCTAATTCTTTTGTATGTTTTTTTAATATTATAGTAAGATGATTTGATTAAAATTACTTATATAGGGCTGGGTGTGTTCATAATAATTTGTGAGGCACTTTAGTTAAGAATGAAGCATTTAATAATACATAGAAGCGAAAACGCTCAATTATCAGATATACGCTCCCTATGGGAGAATGAGCCAGGCTTTTCACCCAGCCTTGTAATAGCTTATGTTTCGCCGCATTTAGATTTTAATGCCGTTGTTTATAAATATTCCTCAGATTTGGGTGATATTCCTTTTTTGGCAATAATGACTGCGGGTGAGTTATGCCAATCTTCTGATGATATTGAAAACAGAGAGCTTGATCTTTATGGCCAGCAATATCAAAGCCCCGCGGTTGTATTTCAGATTTTTAATAAAAGCCTTTTATCGGATGTTAGTTTGCATGAGGTGCCGTTATATTCGGAGGATATTAAATATAAAAAAATAGAATTTAATATCTCGGCGCGTATCTCGATGATTGAGAGAGAATGTGAGGCAATCGAGCTTCCTTTTTGTGTGCGGTCAGATGATAGTTTTGCACTGACTTATATTGATGGTTTGTCAAATTCTGAAAATTTCCTTTTAGAAGCGATTTATAAAACCAAAAAATTTCCGTGTATGTTTATTGGTGGCTCTAGTGGTGGAGCGCTTGATTTTGAGCATAGTTACATGGCGATTAATGGTCGAGTGGTTACCGATAGCGCGCTTATAGCTTTTTGTAAGATGGCTAAGGGGAAGAGGTTTAGCCCCTTTAAAACACAAAGCGGCGTTCTGGAATCGGCTGAATATTGCATAGTTGTAGAAGCTTCTAATGAGCTTAGAGGTTTAAAAAGTGTGCTTGATATGAGTAGCATGCGGGTTATGAGTATGCAGGATTATCTTTGTATGCGTTTATCGTGTGAAAAACATGATCTTAAAGAGGCTTTCACGGGCTATGATTTAGCTATTCAAGTTGGTGGAGAAGTGTTTTTACGCTCTATCGGTGCATTTGATGAAGAGGGTAAAGGGGTTACATTATTTTGTGATGTGAATGTTGGCGATAAGCTTTATCTGGTAAAGGATAGTTCTTTTGTAGATAAAACGCGGCAAGATTTGCTAGCGTATTTTAAGGGTAAATCCAAGCCTATTGCAGGGATACTTAATGACTGTATTCAAAGGCGGGCCAATAATACGAGTGTTTTAGATCAGAGTAATGATTTTTTTGATATGCCTGTTGCAGGGTTTTCAACATTTGGTGAAGTATTCGGTATAAATATCAACAATACGTTATCGGCTTTATTCTTTTATGATATCGGCGAGGATGAGGTCTTTTATGATGATTTTATGAATAAATTTGCAATTCATTTTGCATCTTTTATGAATTTTTATGCTGAACAGAAGCTTAATAGGGATTCAGCAATTAACCAGCTTCGAAATATTGTTGCAGAAAAAGTTGCGGAATATCTTGAGCGTTCGATAGAGATTTCTGAGCTGATTCAGCAGAATTTAGAAGATACTGCTGAGGTGGGGTTAGATACGATTGCAGACCTTAATGAAGAGCTGTTACATGATGCGCAAAATCTTAATATGATTATCTCTATTGTCGATAAGGAAGAGAAAAAGAGCTCTGATCGAGAGCTTTCTTCTTCGGAGCTTTTATATGATGCTTTATGCACAAATATTGAACTGAATTTTAAAATTCATGATTATATTCAAAGTCTTAAAAAATCTAAAAGTGACGCTATTAATGCTAATCAGGCAAAGTCTAGCTTCCTTGCTAATATGTCACATGAGTTACGCACACCTTTGAATAGTATCATGGGATTTGCGCGTATGCTTATTGAGGATAAGGCTCTTTCTCATGATAATAAGCAGATGGCTTCTACGATTAATAAATCGGCTTCGAACTTGCTGGAAATTGTGAATGATATTTTAGATATTTCTAAGGTTGAGGCTGGTAATATGACGCTAGAGCGCATTGGCTTTGATTTTAAGAATATCTTATCGAATATCATTGATACGATGGCGCCGATCGCAAGTTCAAAGAATGTAACGCTTAAATATACATACACATCCCAAGATATACCCTATCTTTTAGGCGATCCATTGCGTTTAGGGCATGTGGTTACCAATCTTATTAGTAACGCTATAAAATATACGCAAGAAGGTGAGGTTTTTGTGCATGTGGGTTTGGAAAATATAGATGCACAAAATGTTAATATTAACTTTCAAGTTCGTGATACTGGTATTGGTATTCCACCTGAGAAACAAAAGATTATCTTTGATAAATTTACGCAAGCTGATGAGACGACGACGCGACGTTTCGGCGGTACGGGTTTAGGGCTGGCGATTACACGAGATCTTGTGGAGCTTATGGGCGGTGAGATTGGTGTCGAGAGTGAGGTTGGTTATGGATCATGTTTTTACTTTAATATTCCATTTGAAATTTCAAATTCCATAGATGATGTCTCGCAAGATGCTTGGAAAAAGCATCGTAAACATGAAGTTTTAGAAAATAGGGTAAGTTCGGATATTGTGCGTATTTTGGTGGCCGAAGATCATTTGCTGAACCAAGAGTTTATTGTGCGCTTGCTTAAGAAGATTGGCATTAAAAACTTTGATTTAGTTGAAAATGGTGCTTTGGCATTGGAGAAATTGCAGCAAAATCAATATGATTTGGTTTTGATGGATTGTCATATGCCTGAAAAGAATGGATATGAGACGACAAAACATATTCGTGCTGAAGAGGAGCTGTCTGGTGAGCATATTCCAATAGTGGCATTGACGGCTGATGCGATGAAGGGGGCTCAGGATCGATGTCTGGAAGTTGGCATGGATGATTATGTTTCAAAGCCAATTGATAAGGATGAATTCCTATATGTCTTGGAGCAGTGGATAATTTTCCCTGATGTGACTAATGAAGAGCCTAAAGCTGTTTCTCATGAAAGCGCCGCGGATGAAGGTCAGTCTAAGGAAGATGAGGCGCCAGTCGATATGAATTACATATATGATTATGTGGATACGCCTGAGGGGGTTGCAAATATTGTGCAAGTCTTCTTTGGGCAAAGTGAGGAATGTATAGAAATTCTAAAAGATCAGTGTGTTGATGGTGAGAATAAAGAATGGATGGAAGCCTCACATAAATTAAAAGGGGGTGCTGGCATGATTGGCGCTCTTCGTCTTCATAAATTATCCGAAGCCTCGCAAGAGATGTTAGAGGCTGATGTTTCAGAACGTGAGCATATGTTTAATGATATATGTGCAGAGTATCAAAAAGTTAAAAGCTTTTTGGAAGGTGTGAACTCATGACGTGTTGGCGTAAAAGCTTTTTTGAAATGTCATTTATGTGATTGTTTTCCCATATATTTTATCAATTTGAGGGTGTTTTAGTGTTCAATATAGATTACACTCAAGAATATGTATTGTGCATATTTTTCAAATTCGTATCTAATGTAATACTGGTTAACTATGAATATTAATGACATCTTTGGGGCAGTTCTGCCGTCTGAACGTATTTTATCTGATAATTTTGAAGATGATTATGGGCGTTCGACTACGGGCAATGATGTTAAGATTAATGCTGTTCTTAAACCTACTAGTGTTGAAGAGATTCAAAAAATTGTGCATCTGGCCAATGAGCATGGTCTAAAGCTTTACCCAATTAGTGCAGGAAAAAATTGGGGGTATTCAGACGCTTTGCCAGTTGAGGATCACAATATAATTCTTGATCTAGGCTTGATGAATAAGGTGTTGGATTACAATGCTGAGCTTTCATATATCACGATACAGCCTGGTGTAACGCAAAAAATCTTAGCGGATTTTTTAGAAGAGCATGGTGATCAGCATATAATTTCTGTTACCGGCTCAAGCATGCACGCAAGTATTGTCGGGAACTATTTAGAGCGCGGTTTTGGTTTGTCCCCTGTTATGGATCATGCTGCGGCTGTGACGTCTTTGAAGGCGGTGCTGGGGAATGGTGGATTATACGAGCCGTTTCTTTCAAAAATAGGGCAGCCAGTTCTTGATAAGATTTATCACTATGATCTTGGGCCTAAATTTAATGATATTTTCTTTCAAAGTGGTATGGGGATTGTCACTGAAATGACAATTAAATTGGGCAAGAAAGCTGAAAGCACTCTGTTGGTTGAAGGGATTGTCAAAGAAAATCAAATTGATCGTGTATATGCTGGTTTAGTTGAAATGCGTGAAAAGTGGAACTTGCCAACGCTTACCTTAAAGGTATTAAACTGCCCTTATGTCTTGGCAGCTTCTGGTGTTAAGTATCCTGCATCATATAATGCAGAAGATAAAATTCTCTCTCGTGAGCAACTTTTAGAGCTTTCTAAGCAAATGGGTGTGAGTGATTATACTTATGTTATCACCTGTAATGGGCCGAAATCTCTTACAAAGGCCGTGGCGCGTGACGTTAAAAAAATTCTAATTCCAGTATCGCAGGGTGTTAATCTCATGAGGGATGCTAAGTACCGCCTAGCGGTGAGAGCTCAATTTCTTTTGCCTGCAACATTAAAAAAGAAGGTTGAAATTCTTAAATCTGTTTGGGCTTATATGCAGGGTAAGCCGGCCAATAAGACACTCAAGTTTGCTTATTGGCGCACGGGTAAAGAGTGTGAAGATGTCTCTAAGCTACATCCGGCTAAAGATGATTGTGGTATTATCTGGTTCGCTCCAATAATGCCTTTCACTGCTAAGGCCTTTAAGGAATTTAGTGAATTGGCGCATCGGGTATGTCCTAAGTATAGGATCAATCCGATGTTAAATGTGACAAACTATATGGATAATTATGCAATTGGGCTTATCGCTATAACGTATGATAAGAAAAAGCAGCTTAAGCAAGCGCATGATTGTTATATTGAGCTATTAGAAGAGGGGGCTAAGCTTGGCTTTTATCCATACAGGCTCGCCTCATTCGCTATGGCTGATGTTTATAAGGATGGTGGTGTCTTGGCTCAAGTTAAGGCCGCTGTCGATCCTAAGGCGGTTATATCACCAGGCCGGTATGAACAGCATTCTAGCTAGTTTAATATTAAAATTATATTAAATGTTTTGTATTGTTAACTTTTATTTCACATAACCTTCGTATACTGACCTTAATGACACTAGAAATGGGTAAGGTGTGAAATGGGTTATAAAGATGTAAGTTTTACTCATGCGGGGCATGAGACTAATTTTAATATCGGTGTATTGCCGAAATTAAAGTCTGAACTTTTTTACAATGTATATTACAAGCTATTTGATGTGGTGCATGCGGATTCAGATGATTTGGTAGAAGAAGCTCACCGTCTTAGATTTCAATCTTTTTGTATAGAAAATCAAGGTTTTGAAGATCCTTCAGCGCATCCTGATGGTCTTGAAAAAGATGATTATGATAGTAATTCCGAACATGTGCTTTTGTATTTTAAGCCAACGGGTAAAGCTATTGGTACAGCACGCGTAGTGAGGCCTAACAAGGCGAAGTGGGAAAGCTCTTACCCTCTGCAAACATTATGTGACTCTCCATATTTACAGGATGAAGATTTCGTAAAGAATTCTTGTGAATTTTCAAGGCTTTGTATCTCTTATGAGAGGCGTAAAGAAGTTAAAGCGGTTATTAGAGATTTAAGTGGTGTATTTAATTTTCACAGCTCTAATCAATTCTCGGTGTATGAGAGGCCTTTGTTGAATGTTGCATTAGCGGCTGCGCCACTGGGTCTTATTCGAGGGGCTATTGAGCTTGCTATTAAGAATGAGTGCATGAACTTGTTTGCCGTTATGGAACCAAAGCATATTGCGAGAATGCAGCATACGGCTGCTCTTAAATATGAGCAAATTGGCCCAGATATGGACTATCATGGGAAGCGAACGCCATTTATGTTCAATGTCTTAGATGTATTTGATGACGGTATTGTTAATAACCATCCAGTTTGGAATGTGGTGAGCGATAAGGGTGAAAATCATAAAAGGGCTCTAGATCTGTATAATAAACAGAGCGAAACGCGCCATTAAAGGTTATTGTTTTTCATAATTTTCTTGTGCTTTTGATGTGCATGCGCTAAAAATTGTCTCAATTCTTTAGAATTTAATAGATAGTGGTTATTTATAGAATAATCACTATTTTAACTTATCGGCTAATTGGCTGATATTTTGAGGTAGTTGTCGCGTGCTTAAGTCATTAAAGCAAAAGTATTTAGATCAATTTCAAAAAGTGAATGCTTACTTGCATAAGCAGGTTGAGGCGGGTGTTTGTGATGTTGATAATGTATCTGCACTCAATCAGTTAGCATACACTCAACTTTATGGAACTGCTTCTAATAAGGTTGATGAATATACGATTTCCGTTAAGACCTATAAGGTTATTGATGGTCAACGGGTTGAGGATGATGTGTGCTGGGTTAAGTTTGCGTCTACTGAGGAAGAGTTGGCGCAATATATTGAATTACGGCGGGAGGGGTTCTTTAAGCGTTTGAGTGGCCGCGAAGCAAGCGGTGATGAATGTGAGCTGGATAGTTATGATGATGATTGTCAAACTATACCATTGATTATGGGGAAAAAAGGAGATGATCATGCTTTTGCTATAGCACGTTTAATCCATGGTGAAAGTTTGCCAACCATTCTAAATTCAGGTCAGGCGAATGTTATTAAAGCAGAAATTGGTCAGGATAATATTTATGAGAAATCTCGAATGTATGTTTCGGCAGTAAAATTTAGGGAATCGAATATGCCTCGATCATATATGGTGTTAGATATGTCTTTATTATCGTCCTTACTCCTTGGTAATCCTGAGGGGCTTGATAATTCACATATGTTGATGAGTGGTTCTTCAAAGCAGATAATAAGGGGGGAAGATGCGGGCTTGAATACTTTATATAAGGGAGGTGTTTTCGATATTGGTGCAAAAGGTGCTACGGAATCTTATAATAAGAAGAAACCCGTAATTCTCTCTCTCAATCAATGCTTTAAGGATAGTGCTAAACCACGTTTATGGGAGCGATTGTCTAGTTTTTATCATGATGTATATGTGAATATCGCTGAGCAAAATGGAGAGTTGCTTGTTTCTCGTGCTGGCAGAATTGCTAGAATTTATGATGTGCACGGTATTCTAAATAATAGTTTTGCAGGTAAGACTATATTAAAAGGGAGTTCTAGGCCTATCGATTTTGAGGGGGTATCTCCAGAGGTTGATAGAGTATTAGCTAGGAAAATTAAAGTTCGTGAAGATCTTTTGCGCTTTGAAAGATTTTAGATATAAATAATGCTTCAATCAAATTATAGTCATTTTGATTCTTTCTCGAAGGTTCATATCGTATCAGATAGGCTTAATGACTTTAGTGCGCGTGCGATGCTGGATCAAGATGTTGCGTATTTTTTTAAGGATAGATCTGAAAAACAGCATACTATAATTAATCAGTCATATTTGAATTTTTGGATGTTTGTTCGTTTTACGAATATTCAGCCAAAAAGTTTAAAGATTATCATAGAAGACCGCTATGCGGAGCCGTGCGGTAACATTAGTGTCTTTATGCCTGCGGCATCTTTTTTTGTGTGGATGGCTGCTCCAGGTCGCTATAGGTATGAGGCTTATATGGGGGCTGTTGCTATGGAGGATTCATGTATGCAATCGCCTTTGCTTTTCTCTCATGATGCTGGAGATCAAATTAACTCATCTGCGGATATTATTAACCTCATAAAGAAAAACGCTGATTATGAGGTTCGAATGGTCAGACCGCGCTCATATGTTGCTGATAAAACTAAGTTATTTTTAGAGAAGAATTTTACTGAAGATTTGAGTTTTACGGAGATTTCTAAAGAGCTCAATATTCCAGTTTCTACAATGACACATGGCTTTAAAGACTATTACGGTATAGCGCCTACTCAATATCGCAGTATGATTAGGTCTTATCAGGCGCTGTACCATATTCAAAATGGTATGAGTGTAACAGAGGCAGGCTATATGGCAGGTTTTGGTAGTAAGTCTCAATTTCATGATCATTTCAAGCGTCACTTGCGTGTCTCACCCTCTAGTTTTGCGCGGAAATAAAGCGTTTTAACGATAATTCTGCAAAAAATCGGACTTCTTATCTCTTTGCGAATGGTATTGTATACATAATATAAATCGTTAGTAGAGGTCGATGTGCGTTTTGATATTGATAGGGTTGATTTTGATGGTCTTGATTTTGAGCGCTTCAAATCTGAGTATTTGGAGCCTGAAAATCCTGTAATCATTGAAAATACAAAGTGCTTTGATGATCAAATCCTAACACCAGAATATCTCAAAGAGCATTATGCGAAAGAAGAGAAGCGCGAACTTGGTTGGTTTGACGCTGATTTGGTTGATGATGGCGCGATTATTGTTCCTAAATTGGTGAGTGATATTCTGAGTGACGAAAGTATGTCTGTGCGCGAGTCGCCTATGCGTGTTTTTATGCAGCCTGGTGGGCATGTTACTTTGCCGCATTATGATGGAAATTCTTTACATGGTTTAAATGTACAAGTTAGAGGTGTGAAGAAGTGGATTATTACTTCTCCTAAAACGCCTTTGCCTACTATGCCTTTTATGTATGCAGCTATGGTGAAGCGAAATTTTGTATATAAGTCAGATAAGTATGATTATACGGAATTTGTTACGAAACCTGGTGATATGCTATTTTTGCCTCGATATTGGTATCACGAAGTGCAATCTCTTGATCCAGTGAATATGAATATTAATTGGGTGTTTACACCGAAGATACCTAATTTAACTTCTCCATTAGGTCAGCGTGAGGCGGAGATTGTTCGTATGAGACGTGATATGCCTCTCATTAATAAAGCGTTTTTCCCTGACGAATTTAAAAAATATGGTGGTCAGGGTAAGGAACTTATTGATGTGTATGCCGAAAAAGTGAGCTCTAGTGACGTAATGTGCCGTTTGGTCAAGGAGGTTTCTGGCTATCCCAATTTCTTGATGGTAGCTAGAGACTTAAGTGCGCGCGCTAAAGAATTTACAAAAAATAACTTCAATGTTTAGGCTATAGAGTTTCTCTATAGCCCTAGTTCGCTTAGACTTGGATGATTGTCAGGTCGTCGACCCAATGGCCAGAAAAACTTTCTTTCTTCTGGCTTTATAGGTAAGTCGTTGATACTTGCGAAGCGCTTTTCCATTAAGCCTTTTTTGTTAAATACCCAGTTTTCATTACCATATGATCTAAACCAATTATTGCTGTCATCGTGCCACTCATAGGCGTAGCGCACGGCGATATGGCTGTCTCTATAGGCGAATAATTCCTTAATTAAGCGGTATTCGTTTTCTTTTTTCCATTTTCTTTCGAGAAATTCTTGTGCTTGTTGTCTGCTGCTTACAAACTCAGAGCGATTGCGCCAATTTGTATTGAGTGAGTAGGCGAGTGATACTTTTTCTGGGTCTCGACTGTTCCATCCATCTTCTGCGAGGCGAACTTTTGCTGTTGCACTTTCCTCTGTGAATGGGGGGAGGGGTGGTCTTATTTCTGTCATTTTTTATTCCTCTTATTATGCCGTAGTGTTTATGGGGGTCTTAGCATGCCCAACGTAAAGGGGCGGAGCTGGGCATGCTAAGATTCGTGTAGCTGCCTTTATGCAGCTTTTTGTGTGTGGCGCGTAGATACGAGAGGGAAATCTACTTCAATCTGAAATACTTCATTGAAATAGTTGGTTAGTGTGTTGAGCGCGATATGTGTGATCATCTCTATGATGCGTTCGTCGCTAAAGCCAGCGTCACGTACATTTTGTAAATCTTGCGCGCTGACTTGTCCTCTTGCATTTACGACTTTAGTTACAAAATCTAGTCCGGCTTGGCACATTGGGTGCTTAGATTTACCTTGTAGATTTAGGCTTAGCTCTTCTGCGTCTATGCCTGCTTTTTCGCCAAGGAAAGTGTGAGCAGATGCGCAATAATCGCAACCATTTAAGCCTGCAACGGTTAGGGCTAGTTTTTCTTTATATTGCGGCGTTAGGGTCCCTCCTTGTAGGGCGCCGTTTAAATTTAGATAGCCCTCCATTGCTGTTGGTGCATTGGCAAAAGCTGTGAAGAGGTTAGGGGTTGCTCCTAGTGCAGCTTTCACGGCGTTTAATAGATCTGCTGCTTTTCCCTCTGGGTTTGTTACTGCATTAATACGTTGTTCCATTGTTTTCTCCTTTCACGAGAGTGTTTGTGGTTTAGGCGGAATATGCATGATTGCGATAATCTAGTGTCTGTTTAGCGATGTCGTTTATTACGATTTCAGTCTCTGGCATGAAAATTTCATTCCATATGTCGTCTTGAATTGCGCTGTCTATAATCACAGATATTTCGGTTTTCATGGTTACCTCCCTTTTTGATCAGCTTAAAAGTAAACTGATCGGTTTCTATATTTTTATTATATATACCGATCGGTGTACCTTGTCAAATAAAAAATTATTTGGTTTTGCTTGTTTTTTATGTCATATTGTTAGGGATGTTAGTTTTTTAACATTTTAATAATAAACTGATCGGTATAAGGTGTGACGTATGAAGGCTTCGATAAAGCGGGAGCAAATTATTAATGTGGCTTTAAATCTATTTTATAAGGATGGATTTAATGCCACTGGCGTGGAAAAAATTCGTGAGGCCGCGGAGGTTTCTAAGAAGACTCTTTATAATCATTTCAAATCTAAAGATGAGTTGATCTTGGCGGTGTTAAGGCGTCGTGATGAGCAGTTTAGAAATAATTTTATGCGTGCTGTTGAGCGTTTTGCCGATACGCCGAATGGCCGATTGGAGGCTGTTTTTGATGCTGCTCATGAATGGTTTAATGGAAATAATTTTTATGGCTGTATGTTTATTAATGCCTCTGCTGAATTTACGGCTTTAGAAAATCCATTTCATATAGTGTGCGCAGAGCATAAAAAATTAATGCATCAATATGTAGAGAAGTTAGCTAGGGATGCTGGCGCTAAAGACCCGGCTAAGCTCTCTGAGCAGCTTAATCTATTGATTGAGGGTGCTACTGTGCATGCGCATGTTTGCGGTGATAAAAATGCTGCGCTTAAGGCGAAGGAAATGGGAATGGTTTTAATTGAAGATAGTGTTTTAGGCGCTTAGAAATACGAGCTAACCGAAAACAGTATTCTGGGGCTGTTTTGATTGTTCATTGAGGGTGTTGAGACCTCTTTTGTTAGAGGCCATGCGGCTTGAACAGTGCCATGTAGGTAGTTGTTATAGTTGTAATGTATGCCAACTCCGCTTGATGCTGCAGATTGTGGTTTTATGCTTTGCTCTTGGTTCCAAACTTTGCCGATGTCATAAAATGCAAAGGGTGTTAAGGAAAGTGGTTTTTTAGCTATTTCTACGTTTTTTACGCCTTGATATTGCGCTTCTAGAGCAATTTTCACACCACTATCACCAGTAATTTCGGAAGGGTCGTACGCCCTGCCATAATGAGTACCGCCATAGCCGAACTCTTGCGATGATAGGAGTGGGTGGGGTGCAAATTGTGCGGCTGCTTTAGTTTCTAAGGCAATATCTTCGTTAATTTCTTGCGTGTGCTCCATGCTGACTTGTGCAGTGAAGAATTCACTTCGCCCTTGTTCTCTGGATAGGTTGCTGCTTCCTGTTTTTGTTGCTGAGAGTATGTTTAAGCCTTGCCTTAGCTCTAGGCCAAGCTTTAGGTCTGTTTCGTTGTAATTTAACTCTGTCTTGATATAGCGTACTTTATCATCAACGAGTTCCTGATCTAAAAACTCGGTAGCGCTATTTTGTAAATTGAGTGAAGCTGAAGCATCCAGGCTTGTACCACGATTTTTTATGATCGGATAGCTGAGCCCTAGTTCTGCAGATGTGGAGTCACTTTCAACCTCTAAGGCTCTTAGTGTATGCCCAGGCTCGGAGTTTGAATATGAAAGGCTGCTGTAGACCGTTAGGCCTGATGCTGCTAGAGGGAGTGAATATTGCGCTGATGCGAATGTTACTTCACTCATTGGGATAGCGGTGCCTACTTGTATGGTAAAGCTATCCAAAGTCGTGAATAGGTTTCCTGTACTCCATAGGGCCTCTATCTGGTGTGGGCCGACATATCTGGATCCGTGATTATTATATGAAATAAGTGTTTTAGGCGGTGTGCTTTGCACTTTAAGGAGTATATCGATACTTCCTGATTTTGCGTTTTGATCTTTTGGGGCGTTTAAAAGGCTTTGTACAAAAACGCCGGGAGACTCATTTAAGAGTAGTAGATATCTCTCAATTGTGGGGCCGTGCAGAGGGGCGCTTTGCTTTATATATTGCGCAGCCTTATTGATGGTGCCTAGGCTATCTGCTGATAGGAGGTTTTCAGGGTCATCGATGATGACATTATTGACGCGCCCTTCTATGACTTGGATTATGACTGAGCCATCATCGGTTATTTCTTGTTCAGGTATGACGGCGCGTGAAATGAAATAACCCTCTTGCCTGTATAAAACGGTTATGCGTTTTGCGAGGTGGTTTAAGACATTCAGGTCCGTTTTACGGTTTATATATTCATCTAAAAGCGGCTGAAGCTCACTCTTGGTAAAAACGCTCATGCCTGTGATTTTGATCTCTTTAAGGATAAAGCCATCTTGAGCGATAGGGATTGCTGTACTGCTCTCACTTGGTGCGATGGGGATGATCTCTTGTTCTTTGTTATCGATGCTTTGTTGCATTCTTTGATTGATACGTGCCGCATCGGCTGAGCCGGGCAGCTCTGCCGGTAAGCTTTGCGCATGGCTGTGGTTCGCGAAAAGCAGGCAGCTTGCCGCTATGAGTACCGTGTGGATATTTATTTTTATTGCTTTACTAAGAATTTGAAATCTCTTTTGGATGGCACGTTTTTTTGTATCCTATAATCAATAGGTTAACTGATTTTAAACGAATACTAAATATATATAACAAAATTATGTTATGATCACCATAGTATGTGTTACCATATGACCTCATTTCGTTTGTCTTTTTTTCTTTTTCACTAATATTTAATAAAATTTTTGTAAAATATGTATATGTATGGGGTAAAAAACTATCTGTTTTTATGTTCGAGTGCCATTCTGACTGTAGGTCTAGCATCTCATGCATATGCAAGCCCTGAAGGCGGTAGTGTTGCTGCGGGTAATGCCAATATCACTCAAGGCACAAAAGTTACAGATATCCATCAGTCTTCCAGCAAAGCGATCATAGATTGGACAAGCTTCGATGTAGCGGGCGATGAGGCGGTTAATTTTCATCAGCCAGATAGTGGCTCTATAACGCTTAACCGTATTCATGATCATAAAGCCTCGCAAATTGACGGTTCTATCACGGCTAATGGCCATGTGATGCTGCTTAATCAAAATGGTGTTGTCTTTGGCGCTGGATCTAAGGTTGATGTTGGCTCTCTCACTGTTTCTACGGCAGATATTGATAATGATGATTTCATGGCGGGACGGCTGGATTTTAATCAGGCTGGACAAAGTGACGCCGCCATTATTAATCGCGGCACAATTACAGCGAAAGAAGCTGGCCTTATTAGTCTTGTTGCACCAGAAGTAGAAAATAACGGCGTGATCATCGCCAAGCTTGGTAAAGTGCAGATGGCTGCTGCTGATACTTTTTCACTCGATTTAGCGGGTGATGGCCTTATTCAAGTGGCGGTTAGTGATGAGGATGCTAAAAAGCTTGCCTCCAATACTGGGCGTATTACTGCCGAAGGTGGTTATGTTGCTATTACGGCGGGGTATGCGCGTAATATTGTTGACTCTGTTGTTGAAAATAGCGGCGTCATAGAGGCGCATTCTATGACCAAGGTTGGCGGCAAGATTGTCCTTAGCGCCGATCGCGGTATCACAAAAATGAGTGGTACAATGAATGCTAGCGGGCTTACAGGCGGTGGCAGTATTAAGATCGGCGGTGACTATCAGGGCAGCGGTGAGGACGGCACAGCGAACTCGGCGCGCACTTTGGTGAGCGAGGACGCCGTTATCAATGCCAGCGCTACCGAAACAGGCAATGGCGGACAGACAATAATCTGGGCGGATGAGCGCACATATTTTTACGGCGATATTGATGCAAGCGGTATTGAGCAGGGTGGCTTTGCTGAAGTTTCAGGTAAGCAATATTTAGATTTTAATGGCAATGTTGATTTGGCTGGCGCAAAGCTTGGTACATTGCTTCTAGATCCAGATGATTTGGATATTGTGGCGGGGGCGGCCAATCCAGCAGACTTTGCTGATGATCAGATTTTATTTGCAGAAAATGCAGGCGGAACCAGTACTATAGGCGCAGACACTATAAGTGGGCGCCTTACGGCTAATGCGAATGTCATCTTGCAGGCCAATAACACTATTGATGTCGATGCTGCGATTACCTCAACAGGTGCAGGCGACCTAACGCTAGAGACTGCAGCGGGCGGTGTCATTACTGTTAATGCGGCTATAGATGTTAATAGTGGCGATTTAACACTTAAAGCCGATGAGATTGATATCTTAGCGAATTTGAGCGGTACGGGGGATGTTCAGCTCACGAGCGCTGATATTAATCAAGAAATTGAGATCGGCTCAACAGATGCTTCGGATTTGAACCTAACAGCAACAGAACTTGCCTTCCTTCAAGATGGCTGGAACTCCATCACGATTGGAGCAAGTGATCACGAGGCTTTGATAGCTGTCAATGATGTAGTGAGCTTTAGTGATCATACTTATATCCGTAACAATGTTGCGACTTCAGGTAATAAAATGATCGATGTTAACGCAGCGATAACCACTATAGATAATTCAGATCTATATCTATATGGTCGCGGCAATGGATCATCGGTTCACACATGGGACGGCGTTCATGTTGTGGGTGATTTGGATGTTGCTCGGGATTTGTATGTTAATACAGGGGGAAACGATAGCTATTATAACCCGACGCAAATTGATGTTGGGCGCGATATGTATATTACATCTGGGGCAAATATTGATTTTACTAAAACTCTGAATGTAGCTGGCAATCTGTCTATTACTCACTATACAGGCTCACCTACATATGGCGTGCGTCTTTTTGGTGGCGCTGATTGGAATATCGGCGGGAATCTGAATATTAATTCGACGCACGCTACGGCAGGGACATTAACGGCCTATAGTGGTTCAACTGTCGATGTGGGCGGAGATGTCGATATCTTGTTCGGCAGTTATATATATAACGGTACTCTGACTGCAGCTGGGGCAGGAGACATTAATTTAATAGGTAAAGCTGGCGGTACAACGACGATAGGAGGCACTGTCGATAGTGGTGCAGGTAACCTGACTATCAAAGCTGATGAAATTGATATATCAGCAAATTTGAGCGGTACGGGGGATATTCAGCTTACGAGTGCAGATGTAAATCAAGAGATTGAGATTGGCTCAACAGATGCTGCGGATTTGAATCTAACAGCAACAGAGCTTGCCTTCCTGCAAGATGGCTGGAACTCAATCACGATTGGCGGCAGTGATCATGAAGGAAAGATTGAAGTTAATGAAAATGTTAGTTTTAGTGACCATACCTATATTAGGAATGATCTCTCTTATGATGCTACTGTAGATAAGGCTATAGATATAAATGCCAGTATAACAACATCAGACAGTGCTGACTTATATCTTTATGGGCGAGCAAATAGTTTATCTACTCATGGATATGATGGGGTAAATGTTTCTGCTAATTTAAATATTGCGCGTGATTTGTATGTTCAATCTGGTTCAGGTGCAAGTGATGCTGTTATAAACTCTTCACTGACCCAGGTGGGGCGCGACTTTATATTACGTTCAGGTAACAACTCCGCCATTTATAATGACCTAATAGTTGGCAGGGATTTGGATATAATTCACAGCACCAACAATTCTGCTTATCAAATGTATCTTCATGCTGGAACAATTGATGTTGCAGGAAATATAAGTATAGCCCAATCTAATACTGGTAAATTAAGGCAGTTAGCGAATAGTATTTTGGAAGCTGATGGAAATATTACTATCACTGCTAATGATGTTAACCTAGATTCTTCTGCACAAATACGAAGTGGTTCTGGTACTTCAACTTTGACGTTTTTGGAGACTGGCGAAAACGCTGATATGGAGCTTGGTGGGACGAGCCAGGGGGCATCATGGCAGATGGAAACCGCTGAGTTTGATACTATCCAAGATGGTTTTAGCTCCGTCGTTTTTGGCTCATCTAGCTATATAGGTGATTTGTATATTACGGGTGCGCTTAATGCAGGTACAAATGATTTAATATTTAAAGCTGATGAAATTGATATATCAGCGAATATGAGCGGTACTGGAGATATTCAGTTTACGAGTGCAGATGTAAACCAAGAGATCGAGATTGGCTCAACGGATGCTGCGGATTTGAATCTTACAGCAACAGAGCTTGGCTTCTTACAAGATGGATGGAATTCCATCACGATTGGGGCAAGTGATCATACGTCTCTCATCGCGGTTAACGAGGCAGTGAACTTTAGTGATACCGCGCATATCAGAAACATAACTGGCGGTGTATACGAAGCAGAAATA
>NZAJ01000078.1 GCA_002687495.1 Micavibrio sp.
AGCTTAAGCATTTTGGTTGCGAATTACTTCGAGAGCTTAAAAGATAATGCAGAGCTTGCATTCTCATTGCCTGTTGATGCGATCCATATCGATCTTTGCCGTGGCTCAGGTCGTGCGAACACAACGGCGAATGATCCAAACAAAGACATCGAGCAAGCGATCAGCTTGGCAGGTGATAAAGCGCTTTCACTCGGTCTGATTGACGGCCGTAACATTTGGAAAAATGATCTCTCTGACTCATTTGCCAAAATCGAAAAAGCGATCGCCGCTCTAGGCAGTGATAAAGTATTTGTATCTTCATCTTGCTCATTGCTGCACTCACCGGTTGATCTGAATAGCGAAGAAAAACTTGATTCAGAGCTGAAAGGCTGGATGGCCTATGCAACGCAAAAGCTTGATGAAATCGCGATCCTTGCAAAAGGCGCGAATGAAGGTAAGCCAGCCATCGCCTCTGAAATTGAGGCAAGCGATGCTGCACAATCTTCACGTAAGAGCTCTACACGTATTCACAACGCAACGGTTGAGCAGCGCGTAAAAGCGATCACGCCAGATATGAAAGAGCGTAAATCTGCATTTGCCGCGCGTCAAAAAATTCAGCATGCTGCATTGAACTTGCCGCTATATCCGACAACGACAATCGGTTCATTCCCGCAAACTGCGGAAATCCGTAAAGCGCGTGCCGACTTCAAAAAAGGCGCTATCGACGAGGCGGCTTACAAAAAGGCTATGGAAGACGAGATCAAAACAGTCGTTGATTTCCAGCATGAATGCGGCCTTGATGTACTTGTTCATGGTGAGCCAGAGCGTAATGACATGGTTGAGTATTTCGGTGAACAGCTTTCAGGCTTCGCCTTTTCTCAATATGGTTGGGTGCAGTCATATGGCTCACGTTGCGTGAAACCACCAATCATCTATGGAGATGTATCTCGCCCAACAGCGATGACTGTCGAATGGTCAAAATTCGCACAAGAGCAAACAGAGCAAATCATGAAAGGGATGCTAACTGGCCCGATCACGATTTTGCAATGGTCATTCGTGCGCGATGATCAACCACGTGATGCAACGGCAAAGCAAATCGCTTTAGCAATCCGCGATGAAGTGAAAGACCTTGAATCTGCAGGCATCAAAATGATCCAGATCGATGAAGCGGCTTTCCGTGAGGGTCTACCACTTCGCCGCGCAGATTGGAAAGAATATCTCGATAATGCGGTTGAGAACTTCCGTATCTCTTCATGCTGCGTAGAAGATGAAACACAAATCCACACGCATATGTGCTACTCAGAGTTCAATGACGTGATCGACTCAATCGGTGCGATGGATGCAGATGTGATCTCTATCGAGTGTTCACGCTCTCAGATGGAGCTTTTGGATGCTTTCATTGAATATAAATATCCAAACGAGATCGGGCCAGGCGTATATGACATCCACTCTCCGCGTGTACCATCTACAGGCGAGATGGTTGATCTGCTTGATAAAGCGAAGAAAAACTTAGATGAGCGCCAGATCTGGGTGAACCCAGATTGCGGTCTTAAAACACGTGCTTGGCCTGAAACAAAAGCAGCGCTTAAGAATATGGTTGAGGCAGCGAAGGAAATGCGTAGCAAATCCGCTGCTTCCAAAGCCGCCTAAAAAAGCGCGAACTTAAAGATAAAATAAAAGCCCGTGACGATATGCGCGGGCTTTTTTGTGCCTAGCGTGCGAGATATACATCTTGCGGCTTGGCGGAAGGTTTGATCAATGTCTTAATCTCTTCTAGATGCTCAGACAGCGCGCTCAGCGCTTCATCAATATCTTGCGAAACGATTATGATTTGCGGCGCGCGATCATCGCGCTCATAGGCGCGTTTGGCTATGCCGCATAAATCTCGGTGACCAGCACTGATATAATCGTTAGAGATAATCGCCTTAAAATTAAGATCAGCCGCGCGGGCAAAGACCTGTTCATCACTTATATTCTTACAATTTATAAGGCTCGAGAGTTTGGCTATACCTAGATTTTGATGAATATAGGGAAGAATTTTCGGGTTCACACATTCATCAATGAGGATTTTCTCACTGCTGGCAGCAGGGCCTAAACATTCTTCAATCGCTTGATAATCCTCTAGGGAAAAGCGTGAAAATGAGCGTGTTATCACCGCATCTGAAAAGCGTGCTTGTAAATCCAAATAGCTTGCACCGCTGGCAATGGCGTTACGGATATCATCATGAAGCGCTTCATCGCGCTCTATATCACGCGCTTTATTCGCCAGTTTTTTTTCTTTGCGTTTATCCATACCCTCTCCCTTTCAATAGGCATGGTATAAATCAAGTGAAAAATTATGTCAATAAATTAAGCGGCCTTTTTACCTGTCTTGGTGCTAGCCTTCATAAATGGACGTGGAACGATGATCGCAGCCAGCTTACGCCCGCGAACCTCAACATCAATCTCCGTATCTATCGCGCTATACTCCGCCTCTACATAGCCCTGACCAATCGCATAGCCTAAGCTCGGCGCATGCCCGCCAGAAGTAAGAGCGCCTATAACATCGCCGTCTTTGCTTAAAATTTGTGCACCTTCTCGCGCGATCCCCTTATCAAGGAGCTTTAAACCAACAAGCTTTCTAGAAGGCCCATTTTCAAGCTCGCTCTTGATGCGCCCATGCCCAATATAACCTTCACGGCTCTTACCAATGATCCAGCTCATATCGGCTTCTACTGGCGACGTACCAGCATCAATATCATGACCATAGAGCGCATAACCCATCTCAAGACGCAAACTATCACGCGCGGCTAAACCTATCGGCTTTACGGCATCATGAGCGAGAAGCCGTTCAGCCAGCTCCGCAGCTTTGTCATTCGGAATTGAAATCTCAAACCCATCTTCACCTGTATAGCCCAAACGCGAAATAAACATTGAATAATCATCCGGATACCAGAGCTCCATATAAGCTAGATCAGCCAGATCAATGCCCATAACCTCGCGCACAACTATCTCGGCCTTTGGCCCTTGCAGCGCTAAAAGCGCCCAATCATCATGGTACTGGAATTTGCAACTTTGCGGCATATGCTGCTTAATCCATGCGATGTCTTTATCCTTACAGCCCGCGTTTAGCACAAAATTAAATTCATTTTCATCTGTCCGTGTGATCATAAGGTCGTCGATAATACCGCCATCCTCATTCGTCAGCACAGTATATTTCGTTTTATTGATAGGCAGCTTTTCAAAAGAAGAGGGAGTAATATGCTGCACAAAATCCAGCGCTTCACGACCGCCTTCAGAACCTGTCATCAGAGCCTGCCCCATATGCGATACATCAAAAAGGCCGCAATTCTCGCGCGTCCATAAATGCTCTTTCATCACGCCAAGATCGTAATAAAGCGGCATATCATAGCCAGCAAACTCACCCATCTTGGCACCAAGTTTAACATGCAATTCATGTAAAGCGGTTTTCTTAAGCATTTTAGTTTCCTCTCCTCAATAAGTGTCTCTTATTCATTTTTGTACAAGGCGCAAGAAGCGCAAAACAAAAAGAGCTACATCCAGCGCGTTGGGCGTTCTGAGCCATTATAATCAAACGGTACAGCGTGGTCTATAATGCTGCATGCATCAGGATCCAAATCCGCCCATTTTTCGCAAGGTGCATCGAACGCACAAAAACTCGCCGGTGGGTGCCCCATAGACAGCCTGCTCATAAAATTATCCGCACCATTGGCGGCTAGCATGGCAGCAAGCTCATAGATTGCAGGGTTATGCCCAATGAGCAGAACGCTACTAACCGTATCCTCAATATCCTGCAGCATAGAAAAAAGCTGCCCACGTGAAGCGCTATAGATTTCATCTTTATGCTGCACTTTGTCAATTTTTGCATTTGCGCAAATATTCTCAAAAGTTTGCTGAGTGCGCGTTGCGGTAGAAACCATACAGAGTTCAGGTTCATATTTTTTGCTGCACAAATATTTTCCAAGCGCAATTGTATCGGATTTACCTTGATCGGTAAGTGGACGAGTCTTGTCTGTATTTGCTGCATTTGAGGCTTCACCATGTCGCAGCAAGTAAATACGTTTACTCATTTATGCGGCCTCGGTTTTCTCATCAATTTTGAACTTAACAATGCGGCTTCCTCTTAAGCCAATCGCAATCTCACCCTTCTTAAGCGCCTCGGCTTCCTTGCCGAAAACCTCGTGACGCCACCCTTTCAAAATTGGGTTTTTAGCAGGCTCTTTATCAAGGATGAGCGCTTCCAAATCATCGTTAGAAGCGATTAATTTTGCGGCAACATCATTCTGCGCCGCTTCTATTTTCAATAGCATTTTGACAATATCTAATTTTGCTGCAGCAGAAGGCGGGAGTGGTTTTTTCTTTTTAACCTCAGGCCAGTTTTCTTTATCACTGGCTAAAGCATCTTGAATAAGCCCGATCAGTGTTTCACCTAGACCGCTTTTTGTCACATCACCGGGGATATTACGTATCTTTTTCAAAGCAGACACTTTAGTCGGAATTTGCCCTGCAATATCAGCCAGCGTTTCATCGCGTAAAACCCAGTTTTTTGGCATATCGCGGCTTTGCGCTTGCTCTTCACGCCACGCTGCCAGCGCTCGCAAAACGGCTAGATTCTTGGGCTTAGGACTTTTAATTTTAACACGCTTCCAGCTGACCTGCGGATCAATCGCGTATGTCTCGGGGTTTGTCATCACCTCTTCTTCTTCAAACACCCAATGGGTGCGCCCACGCTTTTCAAGCTGAGCAGAGAAATGATGATAAAGATCAACCAAGTGCGTGACATCGCCAAGCGCATAATCAATCTGGCGCTCAGAGAGCGGGCGGTGTGACCAATTTGTATATTGCACACTTTTATCTAGCTCGTGATTAAGAACATTGCGCACTAAATTTTCATAGCCGACACTATCGCCATAGCCACAAACCATTGCCGCAATTTGCGTATCAAAGATCGGTTTAGGTAATTGCCCATCCATAATCTGATAGAAAATCTCCATATCTGCGCGTGCAGCATGAAAAATCTTTAAAATCTTCTCATCCAGTAAAAGCTTAAAAAGCGGCTCTAAATCAATATCACTCGCGAGCGTATCAATGGCGAACGCTTGCTTGTCCGGCCCTGAAATTTGAATAAGGCATAATTTAGGAAAGTATGTTTTCTCACGTAAGAATTCTGTATCCACCGTTATAAAGGGAACAGATTTGAGCGCTTTAAGCTGCGCTTTCAATTCTTTTTGTGTCGTAATGAGCATATTATGACTCATATAACAAAAAAGGCCTCTCACGAAGCCTTTTATTGAATTTTTAATGCTTTAGGCACAAATTAATATGCTGGATCAATTGTACATCCGCCTTGGCTGATAATAATATCAAGCTCTTGCGTTATTGATTGTGTGCTGCTGATGCTTGATTTCTCTTGAACAGGCACATCACTGCTTCCAGCACCAGTCAGATTAAATTTATTTTTCATCATATATCTCCCTATTTATATAAAATACCCTATAGAGCCATAAAAAAAGAGTCAAGCCTTTATAATCTATAATTTATAGCATTAGTAATGACTTAAAGAATCGAGATAATTCTTTTTATAGAACTCATCCCTTGCTTTCTCGGCTCAATTCGCTATAAATCTGAGCTTTATCATAAGATTAACTTCGGGCGAGACCAACATGCACGCATATAGAACCCATAAATGTAATGAACTTCGTAAAAGTGACGAAGGCAAAACAGTTAAATTATCAGGCTGGATCCATCGTATCTATGATTTGGGCGGGGTTCTTTTTATCATCATCCGTGATACTTACGGCATAACACAATGCGTTGTTGAAGAAGACTCTCCTATCCTCAAAACTTTGGAAAAATGGCGTGTTGAAAGCGTTGTGACAATCGAAGGTACAGTCGCGGCGCGTACAGCTGAAACTGTAAACCCGAAAATGCCGACTGGTGAGATTGAAATCCGCATCGAAAAGGCCGAGCTACAATCTGGCGCTGATGTTATTCCGTTTCAGGTTTATGAAGATGATGGCGCGGGCGAGGATATCCGTCTTAAATACCGCTATATCGATTTGCGCCGCGAGGGTATGCAAAAGAAAATCCGCCTACGTAATGATGTGATCTCAGGCCTGCGTAAAAATATGTGGGATAAGGGCTTCCAAGAGTTTCAAACACCAATCCTGACCGCAAGCTCACCAGAAGGTGCGCGTGATTATCTTGTACCATCACGTCTGCATCCGGGTAAGTTTTATGCGCTTCCACAAGCGCCACAGCAATTCAAACAGCTCCTCATGATGAGCGGCTTTGATAAATATTTCCAAATCGCGCCATGTTTCCGTGATGAAGATGGCCGTGCTGACCGCTTGGCAGAGTTTTATCAGCTTGATGTGGAGATGAGCTTTGTAACGCAGGAAGAAATTCACGCAACAATTCAGCCCGTCATCGAAAACCTCTTCAAAGAGCATGCAGCCTTTACAGGGCAAGAGCGTGAAGTTATTTGGTGCGACAATATCCCATACAAAGAAGCCATGCTTAAATATGGTAGCGATAAGCCTGACTTAAGAAACCCGCTTGAAATCTGTGACGTAACAGAAGTCTTCGCCCGCGAAGATGTTGCGTTTAAAGCGTTTAAAGGCACAATCGAAAAAGGCGGCGTAGTGCGCGCTATCCGCGCGCCAAATGTTGCCGATCAGCCGCGCAGTTTCTTTGACAAATTGAATAGCTGGGCACAAGGCGAAGGCGCACCAGGCCTTGGCTATGTTCTGTTTGAAGGCGAAGAAGGCAAAGGCCCTATCGCTAAATTCATCCCTGAAGCAGCGCAAAGCGCATTGAAAGAAATCTCAGGCGCGCAAAGTGGCGATGCAATCTTCTTCATCTGTAACATGGAAGATAAAGCGGCTAAATTCGCTGGGGCCGCGCGTGATGCAATCTGTAATGCATTGCCACAGGGCCATGAAGCTGCGCGTGAGCAAGGCGTATATAAATTCTGCTGGATCGTTGATTTCCCAATGTATGAATTTGATGAAAAAGCGCAGAAAATCGATTTCTCCCACAACCCGTTCTCTATGCCACAAGGCGGCATGAAAGACTTGGAAGAAAAAGATCCGCTTGATATCTATGCATATCAGTATGATGCGGTTTGTAACGGCTTTGAGCTCGCCTCTGGTGCGATCCGTAACCACCGCCCTGAAATCATGGAAAAAGCCTTCGGCATTGCCGGATATGGTAAGGAAGTGCTGGAAGATAAGTTCGGCGGTATGCTAAACGCTATGCGCTATGGCGCGCCACCACACGGCGGCTTAGCTTTTGGTATCGACCGTATTGTTATGCTGCTCGCTGATGAGCCGAATTTGCGTGAGGTTTATGCCTTCGTGATGAACGGCCAATATGAAGATCAGATGATGAGCGCGCCAAATGACATTACACCAGAGCAGCTCCAAGACCTTCATATCAAGCTGAACCTGCCGAAGAAGATCGTCAAAGCAGATGATGAGGCGGCTTAAGGGCTTATTAGAATCAATAAAGAGAATAAGAAAAAGGCGCGTTTTAACGCGTCTTTTTTATTGCGCTAATAGCTTAGGCGAATGAATAGATTTATTAAAAACTTTTGGGATATAGAAGTTTAACGGCATCTGTTGGAGAATTTACAAAATGCAAATTTGCCTGACGTTCTTTATCTGAATATCCATCCTCAATTGCTTTTGAGTATTGAGTTCTAAGACCGTTAAAGTAATCGTTAGTGTTTACAAAAATGATAGGTTTTTGAGGAGTATTAGAATAGGTAGCACTAACATTTTGATATTGCATATGCGTCGCTTCGGCAATTGTGCCATCTCCACCAGCAGTAACAATAAAGGCATCAGATAAAGAAAATTGTTTATTACGTTCGATATCAGTGACTGTTTTTATAACGGATACGAATTCAGGATATTGCTCGTCCTCTTTATAGTATGCGCTTGAGATTATAGCTTCCATTTTTGCGTCTGTGTTGGATACGCCGTTCATCAAGTCCTTAAGATAGCCATATTGACCGCCACCATAGCGAACAAGCTGCGCTTGTTGCCCTAAAAGTTCCCCAAGTTGTATAACATGTGCTGAGATAAGAGGATCTTTTCCGTGTTTTGATCCGGTAAATACGCTAACAGATTTTACTGACATTTCATTACTCCAATATACATTTCTACTTAGCAGTGAATATTTCTTATGTCAATAAATCTTTGATGAGTACTTTATGGCTTGAAAAATTGTAACGCATTGAAATATAAGCACGTTTATTTTCCTAGGCAAAGAATCCTAGAAAATAAAAATTCATAAAATCTAAAAACTTAAGCCCTTGTTTTTGCTTATATTTATGTCCTTTCTGTGCAAAAAAGTGCAAAAAATGGGCGCCCAAATTTGCGCATTTCCGTTTATGCGTAATAGCCGCTATCGCAGGACTTAAGAACGGGTGGAAACTCCCGCTCACCGACGATTTCGGCAAAGCCATTACGCGGCTAGCCTTTTTAATTGATAGGTTAATATTCCTATAATGTCAAGGATTTTTTAGACTGCTATCGTGTTTTTTTGACCTATTTTTTATATATAATTAAGCAATTTCAATGGCTTAAATGCATCGCCTTGCCAGTATTTTTTTTAAGGGCGTAAAATTCGCATACAAAACACGATTATGGAGGTGTTTAAAAATGCGTATCAAAGAACAAACACAAAAAGTCTTAAGTGAGACAGAACGCAAAATTAAAGAGGGTAAACTACCAGCGATCTTAGCAAGCGATTCCAGTGTCGCATCTGATATCGGGGGTTTCTTAAAGAAAATGCCAGATAATGCGGTATGGAGTTTTTATGATCCTGCGCGCATAGATGTCGACTCGCTAGGCCGTTTAGGTGAAAAAGCGCTACGTCGTTTTTATCAGCCAACCCTTACAGCGCTGAGATGGACATCATGGATGAACCCACGTTTTCGCGGTGATGGTATTAAAAACTTAAAGGCGATGGACCTCGATAGCTTTACCTATATCGAACCGATCCTACATTACGGCGATACAATTACGCGCCAATATCTTGAGCCTTTATTTGTGTCCCAAGATTCTACAACACCAGCGATAAGTGACATTGCTCT
Organism: Micavibrio sp.; assembly: GCA_002687495.1. Classification (GTDB taxonomy): domain Bacteria; phylum Pseudomonadota; class Alphaproteobacteria; order Micavibrionales; family Micavibrionaceae; genus TMED27. The sequence continues at coordinate 9,083 of NZAJ01000078.1, forward strand.
AAGCTATGGTGACAAAATCGAAAAACTCTCAAAAAAGATTGAGATGAACGGCGCTAATGCTGCCAACACATCTAGCTATAACGAGATTATGAGCGGCCTTTATCAGTGGCAGATCGATTCGCGTAAGCAGCTCGAAGTGCTCTCTGATGCAGTCGATGAAGCCCTTAAAGAGCTAGATAAAATGAAGCTCAGCTATAAGGGTAAAGATGGCCGTCGTAGCAAAAGCCTAAAGCATGAGCGTGTGAAAGCGTTAAGAGCGCATTTACTGCGCATCAAAAAGCAAGGCATTGATATGCATCGTCATACTGAGACGGCATTAGAAGACATGCAAAGCCTTGCTAGCTCAGATCAGCTCAGCGCAAAAGACTTCGCAGCGCAGCTAAAAAATATCGGCTTCAGCCTGAATAAGCGTCTGTTAAGAACACAGAAATATGCCCTAGAGCTAGGCGATCTTTCATATGCGCGCCAAGAGCGTCAGATCAGAACCCGTGAAGGCAACGTGATTACATCAAAGGGTGGTGTGGACGAAGAACTTGCGAAAATAGAAGATTACCGCAAGCTGAAGCTGGCAATTGATATGTGCTTTGTTCCTGATGAGCCTAATACATTAGGCCTTATCGAAGACAATACGCGCGATCATAACGCAGAGAACTTTTTTATTACGACAGTTGAATATGGCTTAAACCATGCTTTTGATGAAAACGGTAAATATAAAAGCATCTCAGAGCGCGGCGTAAAATATGGTGAAGATATGGCTGAGCATATCGCGCAAATGTATGCGATGGGTAAGCCTGAAGATGCGCTTTACGCGATCCACTTGCTTAAAATGTCAGAAGGTAAAGATTCATACCAAATCTTTCCAAATGGTTTTCAAGCCTTTGTAAAAAGGCAGCTTGCAAATCTGTATGGTATTGAAGAAAAAGCAGTCGCTGATAATCCTCATGCAGCAGCGTTTTTAAAGCGCGTAACGGAAATCTCAACTTCACGTGATCACTCACCGATTGTCTGGGGCCCACGTGATACGCAGCAGTGTTACCTAAAGAAAGTCCGTAAATACATCTATGGTCGTATGTATCCAGGTGGCGATAGCTATATTGCGACACCGCTGCATCAAGATGTAATTCGCCATCCAATCATTAAGGCCAAGAGCACACTTTGGGCTTACATGACAGGGGGACGCGTTGAGCCATTAGTCGAATTTAACCGTCAGGCTAAAGCCGGTAACGCCTTAGAGGAAGAGCTAAATCTGGCTATTCGTCGCCGTTGGTGGTGGGCGCCTAAAGAAGAAAAAACCAAGGAAAACCCAAATCCTTTAAATTTCTTCGAGCGCGCGCCTTGGTGGTTCAATATGCCGCGTCGTGCGATGATGGCGAGCTCTATCCCTGTGGCGACATTTCTATTAACTGGCGGAGCAGCTGCGCCTTTATATGTAGTGATCCCAGTCGCCAGTATTGCGGCAGTCGCGAGTATGAACTACGCGCTAAAAGCTGCAAAAATGGCATGGAAATGGCCAATCGTGAATAAGCCGATCAAATTCTTGGCAAAAGCTGCGCTTGCTGTGGGCGTGATTGGTGGGGCGGGCTACTTAGCAGCACCATTCCTTCCAGCTGTAGGAACATGGGCTTTGGGCATGGCAGCAGCGCATCCAATAGCGGCTGGTATAATGGCGAGCCCGCTTGTGAGCCTTGTGGCTATTAAAGCCGCTACGCTAACAAATGCGCTATTAAAACCTAAAGCGAAAGACATCACACTGGATTATGAGAGCTTACGTGAAGAAACGGGTGAGGACGCTGATCCTTTGAAAATCCTTAATGAAAAAGGCGAGTTTTTAGAACTAAAAGCAGCGCCTGCACCTGTAACATTGAGCACGAAAGCCCCAGAAGAAAGTGCAAGCTTTGCGGGTGGTGTGGATTACACAGATTTCATGAACAGCTTTAAAGAGCAAATGCTTAGCCGTGATGAGCAGTTCTTTAACTCGATGCGTGATATCTTCCAAGAAGCGGGCGAGAGATTTGCAAAAGATGTAAAAGCCACTATGGGCGGTGATAGCTCATCCTCATCAAAGGAAGAACATGCACCTGATCTTTAAGGATCTATGAAATTAAACTGACGATAAGCAAAAGAGCCGGGAAAAAATGAAGCCCGGCTCTTTTCTTTGGGTTTGGGGAAGGGGTAGGATGAGAGCCGGGCTTTTGAGGGAGCCTGCCAATAGGCTTGGGTCGGGGTTAAGGTCGGCAGGCTTGGGGTTAACTGTATTTATAAAATCTGTGCTATTTCACTCCATTTTTTGTGCTGCGATTACGCTTGAGATCATCACTAGCCGCTTCGAATATATCGAGCGCTCTGTCATTGTTATCAAAGCTTTTGAGGCCAAGAGAAAGGTTGAAATTAATCTCCTCACCTTTATGAATTAAAGAGAGCTTATTAAGGCGTACAGCTAAATGTTGTAGGCGGCTTAAAGATTGTTCCATGGACGTATCAGTCAAAAGCAAGACAAACTCATCATCCAATAAACGCCCTGCATGATCGCTAACGCGTATTTCATTTTCCATGGCTTTGGCGATCAGCTCAACAGCTTGATCTGCTGCGTCTTTACCGAATTGTGAGCGTATAAAGCCAAGATTTTCAAAATTGAAGATGACAAGCAAGCCGCCATCATTTAGGCCGCGCTGTGTACGGGACACTTCTTTATGAAGCAGGTTAATAAAACCGCGGCGATTAAGCAGGCCTGAAACCTCATCACGTGTCGCAAGGCGCTGTAACGTTTTTAAGCGTTCATCTTGCGCTTCGATTTTATCTTCTGCGTCTTTAAGCATTTGGCTTGAGCGCTTTAAAAGAGCGATTGTAGCACCTAGTGAGCGTTGCGCGGCATTGGCCTCGTTAAGTTTCTGCTCCAAGATATCAAAGATATCAGCATCGCCATCTACAAAGCCCTTTTCACGTGTAAGCTCGATAATACGAGGCGCATCAATATAGGATGTATCGCTATGAGGGTTGTAGCTATTAACGCTAGGCGCATTCTCACGTGAGCGAAGCCCGGTTATCGGCATAATATGCTCGTTTTCGTGTTTTCTTAAGCGTTGCTGTAAAAGACTCATAACCATCAATTGCTACCCTTTATTAATGCCCTTACGAAGTTAGTTTCTATTAAAAAGCTTTTCATTATCTGCTTTCCTAAAGAACTATGCGAATGCTGTGCCAGTAGCTAATAATGTTATATATCAATGACATATGATAATTCTGAAGGAGGTAAAATACGCCGCCGATAAGGAAATTATGTTAAACTAGGCTGTTTTTGCCCGATGCTGCAGGCAGTTTTTTCCGTATTGTCTGAAAATATGAAAGGGTCGTATTTGTACAGGCAATATCTTAGCAACTCTTAATATGAGATATGCTTTGTACTGAAGCTGTGGCTTTGCTATTATAAGCAAGCTTGTTCATTAGTGGGTTTCCTCCATGCATATCATCACAAAATACCGTATTCACTTATCTTTGATAATCCTCGCGATATTATGCGGCGTAGCGGTATGGCTTTTAGAGCCACATTTCGAAAAGAAATTCAGCCCAAACGCGATGAATGAAGATATAAGCGCTGGGCTTCAAAAGGAAATCATCGAAAACTTCGCCGCCCACAAAGCTCTCTATGAGATTAAGCTCTCATCGACGCGCAGTGGCTCTCAGATCGCAAATATCTCCGGTGAGATGTATTATGAGTGGAAATCAAGCTGTGATGGCTGGCTCTCAGATCACCGCTTTAACATGCTCTATGAATATGCGGATTCACCTTCAATGCGCATCACAAGCAATTTTTCAACACATGAATATCTTGATGGCTCGCGCTTAGATTTCTCATCACAGCGTAAAAATAACGGCACACTCTTTGAAAATATAAGAGGCTATGCGGAAAAAGGCCGTGCAACATACTCTGAACCACTCGGGCTAAGCTATGAGCTTCCGGCTGATACCATGTTCCCCGTCTATCATACGGCTGCTGTGCTGAGACAAATTCGCAGCGGTAATAAGTTTTTTACAACCACCATCTTTGATGGCAGCGATACAGAAGGCCCTATAGAAGCAAGTAGCTTCCTCATAGGGGATGCGGATATTACGGGCCTCTATGAAGAGAATAAGGCGATTGATCAAGCGCTCTTAAAATCTGCGGCCCATAATGTGCGTTTAGCCTTTTTTGCGCTGAATGAAACGCAGGAACAGCAATCCTCATCCGATTACGAAATGGATCTCGTTTTTCATGAAAATGGCATCATCAGCAAAATGAGCATTGATTATGACGATTTTAGTATCACTCAAAATTTAATTGCTTTGGAAAAGATTGAAACACCATGCGCAGAGGCGCCAGTTGAGCAGGTTACATATGAGAATTAAGAATAGTCAAAAATATCAAAAAATATGTTAGAATTTAATACTTTAGAAAGAAACGCCCTGTAGGGTGTAAAGAAAGAGCACATACATAAATATTCAAAATTAAATAAGTCTATAAATCTAGGATACATTCACTTTAATCGTTAAAATACATCATCAAGAAGCAGGATATGGATAAAACAGTACTCATCGTTGAAGATAACGAGCTTAATATGAAGCTCTTTCATGATTTATTGGAAGCACATGAAATTGGCACAGTACAAACCAATGATGGGCGTAATGTGCTGGAATTGGCGCGTGAACATAAGCCTGATTTAATCTTGATGGATATTCAATTGCCTGAGGTATCAGGGCTAGAAGTCACGAAATGGCTCAAAAGTGATGATGAATTAAAACATATCCCAGTTATTGCGATTACAGCCTTTGCTATGAAAGGTGATGAGCAAAAAATTCGTGAAGGTGGGTGTGAGGATTATATCTCTAAACCTATTTCTGTGATGCAATTCATGGAAACGGTAAAGAGCTATTTATAATAGGGGAAATCTTTAGATGTCAGCTCGTATTTTAGTCGTTGATGATATTTTGCCAAATGTGAAGCTATTAGAGGCAAAACTCACCCATGAATATTATGAGGTGCTCACAGCGATGAGTGGTCAAGAGGCCCTTGATAAAGTTGAAGCGGAAAGCCCTGATATGGTGCTTTTAGATGTGATGATGCCAGGCATGGATGGCTTTGAGGTATGTTCTCGCATTAAGCAAAACCCTGCAACTGCGCATATACCAGTTGTGATGGTCACCGCTCTAACCGACTCGCAAGATAAAGTACGCGGCTTGGAATCAGGCGCGGATGACTTTCTCTCAAAACCTATTAATGATACTGCGCTCATGGCGCGTGTGCGCTCACTTGTGCGCTTGAAAATGTCGACAGATGAGTGGCGCGTGCGCGAAAACACAGCCAGCCAGTTAGGCGTTGTTGAAGAAACCTCAACAGTATTGGCGCAATCAGCCGAAAAAGCGAATGTTCTCATCATTGAAGACCAAGAATTTGAACTGAAGAAAATGCGCGAAACACTCAGCGCAGATCACGATACGGTCATGGGCGTGTCTTCGGGATCAGAGGCTATAGAGCTTGTGAAGCAACATGATTTTGAGCTTCTCATTGTGAGCTTGAACCTTAAAGGTGAAGATGGCTTAAGGCTATGCTCGCATTTGAAATCAAACGAGCGCACGCGTTCAATCCCTCTCGTTATGGTCGCTTCAAGCGATGATATGGATAGAATTGCGCACGGCTTAGAGATTGGCGCGCATGATTACATGATGCGCCCGATTGAGCGAAATGAACTGCTCGCACGTGTGCGCACTCAAATCCGTCGCAAGCGCTTCCAAGAAAAGCTTAGAGCAACATACGAGATAAGCCTTTCTATGGCGCTAACCGATTCCTTAACAGGCTTGTATAATCGTCGCTATTTAGAAGTGCACTTAGAAAAGCTCTTAGAAAAAAATATCGAAACAAAAAAGACATTGGCCGTGCTGATGATCGATATCGATCACTTTAAATCTGTGAATGACACCTATGGCCATAAAGCAGGTGATGAGGTGCTAAAGGTGTTTGCAGAACGTTTGAAAGATAATCTTCGCTCATTCGATCTGGTCTCACGTTTAGGCGGTGAGGAATTTGTAGCGATCCTCCCTGATGTCAGTGAGGAGCGTGCACACATGGTTTCAGAGCGTCTGCGCCGAGCAATCGCCGATACGCCATTCCCAGTAAGCGTGCAGCCAGAACCGCTTGAGATTACAACATCCATTGGTGCGGCGCTTATTTCACAAGATGCTGACAGCGTTCACGCCGCTTTAGAAAGAGCAGATAAAATGCTCTATGATGCTAAGGAAGGCGGACGAAACTGTGTCGTCTTTGAAGAAAAGGGCAAGCTAGACCCTGAAGAGTTTAAAGGCCAAATCCGCCCTGTGATTAATTAAAACCCCTGAAAATAGATACAAAAAAAGCGCCTGATCAATGTGATAGGCGCTTAAATGAAGAGTCTGTAAGAAAAATCTTACTTCTTGTGAGGAGGCATTTTCTTCTCAACGAACCATACATGCGCGCCGCGCTTGCCTGTCTCTTCGTTGGTTGCCCATGGGTCATATTTTTTCTTACGAATCTTATACTCAGCGCGAGTTGAGCGCTTAGCGTAATAGCGGTATCCAGTACCAGCTTCGCTTTCTAATCTAACTTTTACGTGTGACGCTTTTGCCATCGTCTAACTCCTTAAATTCTTATAGAGCCGCGTTTATGCTCTATTGTTGAAAAAATGTCAAGCATTATGCACAAGATTTTGTTATGTAACTTTTCATGTCATTAAAAGCGCCTTTTAAAATAGGCTCAATAGAGCCCAAAAACCCAGTATTTCTGGCCCCTATGTCAGGGGTCAGTGATCAGCCATTTCGTAAAGTGGTTAAATCCTATGGCGCTGGGCTGGTCTTTAGCGAGATGATTGCTAGCCGCGAATCTGTCCTTGGGCGCGATTCCTCGGCTAAAGCTAATACGGATTATAGTGAAGAATATCCGGTTGTCGTCCAGCTCGCTGGCTGTGAGCCAGACATGTTCGCAGAAGCGGCTAAGATTAATGTCGATAAAGGTGCGGCGATCATTGATATTAATTTCGGCTGCCCGGTTAAAAAGGTCGTTAAAAAGCTCGCAGGCTCAGCACTGATGCGCGATGAAAAGCTCGCCTATGACATTATGAAAGCGACAGTCAATGCGGTCAGCGTGCCTGTGACGGTTAAAATGCGCTTAGGCTGGGATGAGGAAAGCTTGAACGCGCCTATATTGGCAAAAATGGCTGAGGATTTAGGCCTACAAATGATCACTGTCCATGGGCGTACACGCATGCAAATGTATAATGGTAGCGCTAATTGGCAGGCTGTACGCTCGGTCAAAGACGCTGTAAGTTTGCCCGTGATTGTCAATGGCGATATAGCAAGCGCAGCCGATGCACGCCAAGCCATGCAGCTTTCTGGCGCGGATGGGGTTATGGTTGGTAGAGCCGCCGAGGGCAGGCCGTGGCTTTTAGGGCAAATCGCGCATGATCTCGGCTATAATCAGGATCAAGAACGCCCTGAACCCTCATTAGAAGAGATCAAAAACGTTGCGCTAGAGCATTTTAATGCTTTACTTCAAACCTATGGCGAGCATAAAGGTGTTTCAATCGCGCGCAAGCATCTAGCGTGGTATTCGCAAAATGCGGGCGCTCATGGTGAGGGAATTGCCGGCGCTACCGATTTTAGACGTAGCATCAATAAAGAGCGTGATCCTGAGGCAGTATGCGCGCTAATCTCTAAGTTCTTCTCTTAATATTAAACGCGCAGTTCTTCATTCACACGCTTTTTTGCATACGTCTTATGGTGTTTGGGAATTACTGGAATTTCGTTACACTCTTTATCAAATTTTTTGCTCAAATTACTCATATGCTCCGAATACCAAGCTAAATGTGATGCATGGTATATATAAGGCGATACATCAATTTCATTAATAACTTTTTCACGTCCTTGGCCGTCAATAAGTTCAAGAATATGTTGTTGATCGGCAAGAGTAGTAACTGCCATGAAAAACTGGGTTATACAGCCCGTAATGTTATGAGCTGTTTCTTGAACGTCTTTATTGAGCTGGACCATATTTCTAGCTTTATGCTTTATGTGTTGGCTAAGAGCATAGAGACTTTCTTTCTGAGATTTGATAAGATCTATCGAGTTTTGAAGCGCTATCGCTGTTCTCTTGAGCTGAGGATCTTGTGAAGATTCATCTTCTTTCGGTTTATTGGTTAAAAAGGCGACATTAACACTAGTCAGAGCGCTAAGCATTGTTTGAATTTGCGATTCAGTATGTGAAAAGAATTTTTCAGATTCAATAAGGTCATCGCAGCCACGATCAACGACTTCTTGAAATTCCTTATATAAATCTTCAATTGCTGAACAATTAGCGACTGATTTTTGGTAGAGCGCTTCTTTGACGTGTGGAGTATCTGGCTTTTTTATATCTTGAACGTCTTGTTGAAGAAAAGGCACCTTGAGTGGGATGCGAAAAACTCTTCTTGTAATTTGTACACGCGCTTGATCATTAAATTCGACGGCAAAATCACGAATAGCTTTAATATCCTGTGAGCGCTTTAACGAATGCTGAATAACGTTGTCATGGATTTGCGTATAGGCTTGTCTGCATTGCTTTACGAATTCAAAGACAGCAGCCGTATTTTTTGTCTTTACTATATTTGATGTTATTTCTTCAATTTGCTCACTGTTTAGTTGAGAAAGTTGTTGTATTAGATCTTTTTGATCAGGCTCGGATACCTGCATCTCCTCAAGTTTATGACGCTCCTGCATACGTTTATTTATATGATTTTTACATTGCTTTGCAGCTTCTTCAGTATTTCCACGAAGCATACCTGAATCAATCCAAGCATCTAGGCTTTTAGAGAAATCTTGCCAATATTCAGCCATAAAAAAATTATCAAGCTGATTGTCATTCAAGCGTTTAACAAAACTGTCTATAGTATTTTGAGGTATATTTTTAGGACTCAAATCAATGCGTTTCTCTTTACAAAAAAGCAGGAAATTTTTAGCATCAGAGATGTCTAAGATTGCTGCCGGATATGTTCTGCCTTTATACTTTTGGCGTAAAAAAAAGTCATCGATTGATAAAGGGCACTGACCTTTTTGCGTTAGATATGTATTAAGACCTTCAAAGGTTAAATCTTTTCCTTTTTCTGGATCCTCACATTTTGCGCTATAGTGGACTGTAGCGCCATGATATTCTCCCACAGCCTTCGCTAGAAAATAATATGGCGCTTCATGACCTTTGTTGTCGGCTGGTAGATGCGGGAATGCATATGTTAGCAAATATGCTTCAATTTGTTTTATGCGTGCTTGAGTAAGAAATTGCTCAGCCATTTTAAGCCCCCCTTGCGAATATGAAAAACACTAGGGGATTTAACAGGGCTTTGTGCTTATGTCAATACTTTTGGTTGTGCTTCTATATTATACATGCACAGCAGCGGTGTGGAGCTAGACAATTACTTTTTCTTTTTAGGACCTTTGGGCCCGCCCGTATAGGAGTTCTTTTTGCCGCGTGGCTTTCCGCGGCCTTTTTTACCTTTGTCGCCACGTCCTTTAGAAAAAGGCTTCTCACCCATTGGGCGTTTCTTTTTGAAATTTAGCCCCGGAATATCCGCACCTTTTAAAGATTCACCTGCAAGCTCTAAAACGCATGAGCCAGTTAGCCCATCCGCTTCTTTCAGCTTAACAGTTACTGCCGCGCCAAGGCGATAGATTTTACGGCGGCGTTTACCGATTAAAGCATGGCCTTCTTCATCATGGATGTAGAAATCATCCGCTAAAGATTTCATGGGCACTAGCCCGTCCGCACCGCTCTCATCAAGAGAGACAAATAGACCAAAACGCGTGACACCACTAATTTTGCCTTGGAAAGTGGCGCCGATATGAGAGGAGAGATAACTCGCTGTGAAGCGATCAGTCGCAGAGCGCTCGGCCTCCATAGATGCGCGCTCAGTCGTAGAGATATGCGCGGCAAATTCATCAATACGGCTCACCTCTTCTGCGCTAATCCCACCTGAACCAAGATCATAAGCAGCAATCAGTGAGCGGTGAACCAGCAAATCTGCATAACGGCGAATAGGGGATGTGAAATGCGCATATTTCTCTAAGGCTAGCCCAAAATGCCCGATATTATCAGCCATATAAACCGCCTGTGATTGGCTGCGCAGTATGACTTGGGAAATAAGATGCGAATAGGGCAGCTTGTTGCCTTGACGCAAAATGCCATTAATCTGGCTAGGCTGCATGACAGTGCCTTTAGGTACAGAAATACCAAAACTCTCAACAAATTCACGCACGCTATCAAGCTTATCGGACTTTGGCTTATCATGGATACGGTATACGCATGGATAATTTTTAGGATCGCGCTTGGCCTCAATGGCCTTTGCCGCCGCCACATTCGCTAAAATCATAAATTCTTCGATCAGCTTATGTGCATCAAGGCGGGCTCTGGGTTTAACGCCGCTCATATTGCCTTGATCATCAATAATGATTTGGCGCTCTGGTAGATCGAGATCCAGCGCCCCACGCTTCATACGGGCTTTATCAAGTATAGCGTATGCCTCATAAAGAGGCTCAATAACCTTCTTCATAAGGGGTTTTGTTAGATCATCCGTAAGCCCATCTTTGGCGGCCTGTACTTGCTCATAGATAAGGCGTGCATGCGATTTAATCAGCGCACGCACAAATTTATATTTAACAAGCTGACCTGCCTCATCAATCCACATATGAACAGCTAATGAGGCGCGCGGCTCATGAGGGCGTAGCGAGCATAGATCATTTGAAAGCGCTTCGGGAAGCATCGGCACTACGCGATCAGGGAAATAGGTTGAGTTGCCGCGTCTGCGCGCTTCATTATCGAGTGGCGAAGCAAAGCGCACATAATGCGCTACGTCAGCAATCGCAACAATGAGGTGATAGCCTTCAGCCGTTTTCTCGGCAAAGACCGCATCATCAAAATCTCTTGCATCGGCGCCATCAATCGTCACCAAAGGCACATCGCGTAAATCTTCTCTGCCTTTAAGTGAGGGCACCTTCATGCCTTCGCATTGCTTTAATACATCATCAGGCCACTCTTCGGATAAGCCTGCCTCATGAAGGGAGATGAGGCTAATCGCTTTCGGATCATCTCTGCGCCCAATCACTTCGACAATACGCACTTTCTTTCGGCGTAAACCACGGCCAGGCTGTATCTCACCAAGAGCAAGATCACCTTCCTTCGCGCCATTAAGCTCGCCATGAATAATATCAAAATCGTACTTGGCTTTTTTATCTGTCGGCAGCAATACAGGCCCATGTTTTTGATAATGAATAAGCCCTAATACGCGGCCCTTCTCATTATCTAGCGCTTTGATAATACGCGCTTCATATGTATCGTCTGATAAACGCGATAAGCGTACCAGCGCGCGTGAGCCTTCTTTCAAGCGGTTAAAATCCTTACGATCTGGTACGATCTCTATAACAGGATATTCACCTTGTAGCCCGGCATTCCATTCTGTAGGGAAGGCAAACATATCACCGTCAGGCGTTATTTTGCTAACCTCAACCACCATCACATTCGGCAAACTATCGGGCGCGCTATAGGCTCCACCAGCTTGCTTGGCGATAACACCATCCGCTTCCATGCTCTTAAGAGCTTGCTTAAGCGCAACGCGGTTATCGCCGCCCTTAATCCCGAGTGCTTTGGCGATGTCTCTTTTATTCAATGCCTCCCCGGAGGCGCGGATTAATTCTAATATCGTGGATTGATCAATTTGGCTCATACAGTTACCAGCCTAGGCTTTATTAGAGAAACTTTCAATGAGGATTTTCTTGACTTGGCATAATATTATATATAAGACAGCGCGCATGAATAAGAACGACACACAAAGAAGACGCGCCTTTAATAAAAATATTATAGAGCGCTATGCAAATCCTGAAGAGAATGGCCCAATCTTGGACGAACAAAAGCTTGGCGATATTATCTGTTCTCTAGCGAGAATGGCGGCCGATCATAGATGCCGTAAGAGCTATGATAATATTGCACAATATTTTCAAAACGCATCCCTTCATAAACGAGAGCGCCTTCGCTTAAGGGCTGCTTTTGAGCAAGCCTTAGTGCTGACTAGATTTTTGCCGGATTACATTCAAGCCAAGCATGGTTTATCGGATCAGGAGATGAATGTAAAAGGCTTCGCAAGAGGTATGGATCAATACCAAACAAAAGCCGCTTATTACATAGGCACAGAAAAGCGAGAAAAAGAAAAAAATAAGGACGCTGAAGCGACTTTAGAAAATCTTTCATATAATGGCTTTATTGCTTATGTTGCCCAAAATGTAAAAACTGAAGGTTTGCGTGCTGATGTGTTTGAAATTGGGACAGCTTTAACAGATCTTTCTAAGATAGCGGCTGTTAAGTCTAGCGCTGCCGATATTACAAGCTTTGTGAATAATAGCAGTTTTCAATCTGCTGTAGCGGGTCTTAAACCAGTCGTTTTCTAAATAAGCACTAAGCCTCAGGGCTTTGCCATTCTTGTGCCTTAGCATTTTTACGTTTTAATTCTATGGCAAGTCCAAGAACAACGCCCAGCCCGATCGCAATTGTTAAATCTGCAATAACGGTCAGGATAAAGGTTAAAAGCAATAAAAATAAATCGGCCTTAGGAAGCGCAGCATACTCTTTCCATTTATGTGGTTCGCTCATATTCCAAGCCGTCAATATAAGCAAAGCCGCCAAAGCGGGCATAGCGAGATAGCCTGCTAATGACGCGGCCAGCATCATGGCTAATAAAATACATACCGCATGAACCAGACCTGCCACTGGCGTTTTACCGCCAGCGCGAATATTTGTCGCTGTACGGGCAATCGCTCCTGTTGCGGGAAGCCCTCCAAAGAGAGAGGAGCCAATATTGGCAGCGCCCTGCGCTAGAATTTCAGCATTAGGTCTATGCTTGCCGTTGCTCATTTTATCAGCAACCATCGCAGAAAGAAGTGATTCGACGCCCGCTAAAAAGGCGATAACAAGCGCTGAGGGTAAGAGCTCAACCATATGAGAAAGGCTCAAATCAGGAAGCTTTGGCATTGGCAAAGATGAGGGCAGAGCTCCAAAACGGCTATGTAAGGTATCGACATCAAGACCCAATACATAAACGGCTAAAGAGCTAAGAGCCACCGCAACGATAAGCCCTGGAAACTTTGGAAAGAATTTACGCAACGCTATGATTAAAGCCATGCTCAGTAAACCAATAAGCAAGGCTTCACTATTCAATGTGGCGCGCGCTTCCCACAATAACGGGATTTTCTCTAAAAAATCGGCAGGTACTTTTTCTAGATTAAACCCAAGTAAGTCTTTGATCTGGCTTGTCGCAATGATTACAGCAATCCCCA